>JBGSKF010000036.1:0-17899 GCA_041741375.1 Gemmatimonadales bacterium
TCGGCGCCCCCGAGCCCGCGCTACGCGCCGCCGCGGTGACCTCCCTGGGACAGATCGGGTCGCCCGGGGCTTTCGGCGCGCTGGAGCCCGCGTTGGAGGATGCGGAACGGGAGGTGCGCCTCGCGGCCGTGGAGGTGGTCCGGGAGAAGGGCTTCAAGGGGGCTCTGTCTCGCCTGGAAGCCGTGGTCCAGGGGAAGTCCCGGTTGACCCTGGAACGATCAGAACGGTTGCAGTATTTCGAGGCGTACGCCGAGGTGGCGGGACCGTCCGGCCTGGATGCACTGACCCGGGTGCTCGAGCCCCGGGGGTGGATTCGCCGCCGGGCCCCGGCCGATATCCGCACCTGCGCCGTCTATGCCCTCGGACGAATTCGCACGCCCGAAGCGCGCGCCGTGCTGGAGCGCAACGAGCGGGACAAGGAATTGTCGGTGCGGAATGCCGTGTCCCGCATCCTGCGGGGGTGGCCGGCGTGATGACGAGCCCTGACCGTGAGGCCCATCGGGACGGCGATGAGGCGTTTCTGCGGGTGGCGGGGCGAACGCTCCTGCTGACCTTGTACGCCGCGCTACGCAGTCTCAAACTCTATCCGCTCGAAAATACCACGGTCCAGAAGGCGCTTGACGACCTCCAGCGAGAATGCCAGGCGGTCCTCACCGCCGAGGGGGAGATCGAAATACGCATTGCGGGGGACTTCATCTTCGTCAACTCGACGCGCTTGCGCCTGGAGCTCGACAACTTCACGGCGATCTCCCACATCATGCAACTCTTTCGTGCCTTCGAGGTGGGAATCCTGCGGATCCATCCCGGGGTGGAGCGCTCGGAGTGGCAGGTCCTGCTGAGTCTCTTCCTGACCCTGGGCCCGGAGCCTCCCGAACGCCGCCAGGAACTGCTGCTCGCGCGCCTGGAGGGTTCGAAGGTTCGCGGGCTGGACCTCGCCGCCACCTCCGGATCCGACGCCACGGACGAGTTGCGCCATGCCCGGGAGCAGGCCAAACGCACCTATTCGCATGGTGTGGCCGTGACCCGGGAGGTGATCAACTCGATCCGGATCGGCCGGACCAGCAACTTGAAGCGCGCCAAGCAGGCGGTCCAGATGATCGTGGACCAGGTTCTCAACAATGAAACCTCGATCCTCGGCCTCACCACACTGCGCGATTACGACGAGTACACCTTCACCCATTCGGTCAACGTCTGCATCTTTGCGGTGGCTCTCGGCCGGAAGATTGGTCTGACCAAGCTGCAGCTCTACGATCTGGGAATGACGGCGCTGCTGCACGATGTCGGCAAGGCGCGGATCCCGGTGGAGGTGCTCAACAAGATCGGGGGGCTGGAGGAGGACGAGTGGACCCTCATTCAACAGCACCCCTGGCGCGGGGCTCTGACCCTGTTCCGGCTCCGGGGATACGATGAAATCCCCTACCGGTCCATCCTGGTGGCGCATGAGCACCACATGAAGACCGACCTCACCGGCTATCCCCGGCACGTCCGCCCGCGGGAACTCGGGATCTATTCGCGCATCGTGGCCGTGGCAGACGGGTTCGATGCCGCCACGACCCGCCGGGTGTATCAGACCACCCCGATCGAGCCCGATCAGGTGCTGCGGGAAATGTGGGAGAATCCCCGGCGAGGATACGACCCGGTCATCGTGAAGGCACTCATCAACCTGATCGGGATCTATCCGGTGGGGACCTGTGTGGTGCTCGACACCTTCGAGGTCGGTGTCGTGGCCAGCGTCAACCCGAACCGGGAATTCCTGCACCGCCCCCTGGTCCACCTGGCGGTCGACCCCGACGGGGCGGTGATACCTCCCCCCGGAGTGACGGTCAATCTCGCCGAGGAGGTTCCCGGGGGAGGGGCCTTCCTCCGGTCCATCGTCAAGGTGTCCAACCCAGAACGTTACGGGATTCGAGTCGGTGACTACTTCCTCTGAATCCGCTTCCGCTCCGGCTCCGAGGACCCCCGTCCTGGTGGGGCAGGTACTGTCGGCCTACGCCGCACTCTTGTGGGTCGGGGGCTTGGTGGTGGCTGCGACGAGCCTCGCACTCGACACCCGGTGGATGGAGGTCCCGTTTCTGACCGCGGCACTGGCGCTGGGGACATTCGGCCTCCGCATCGCTCCGGTTCGTCTCAGCAAATACTCGTATCTCACGCAGAGCGGAATCGCGGGTGTGGTCGGTGCCCTGGTCGCACCGCCCAGTGCCGTGGTCCTGGCCCTCGGGTCCGGAGTGCTGCTGGCGGATCTCCTGGTGGCGCGGAAGCCCCTGGTGGCCGCGGCGATCAATTCCGGCCGGGAGGTGCTGGCCTTTGCCGCGGCGTACGGCATCTATGCCCAGGTGCATGTCGCGTCGGGCGTGGAGGGGCTCTCGATCAACTACCTCCCGGCGGCCGCCGCCTTCGTGTTCGCCTACTTCGCCTTTTCCCGGTTGTTGTTCTACTTCTCCCTGCTGGTGCGCGACAAATTGTTGCTCGAGGAACGCCTGTTCATCCTGCGCTGGGAGATCGTCGCCTATCTGATGACGTTGCTGGCGGCCACGGTCATCGTCTGGGCGGTGGCGACGCTCTCTCCCGCCGGGTGGCCCGCCGTGCTCATTGCCCTGGGGGCGATGGGCCTCCTGGCCCGCACCCTGCTGGAGGAGGCCATCGCCGCCGAGGATCTCAACAAGGTGCACCAGATGCAGTCCGCCGTCCTCGGAACGACGAGCCTGCACGGGGCCCTGGGGGAGATCGAGCGACTCGCCTATCGCCTGGTCGACTGGGGTGACTACTCCATCTTCCGCACCGGGACCGGCGAGGCCACCCTCCTCTACCGCGCGGTGCTGGGGCGCCCGGGGCGCGGTGCTGCCGGACCCGCTCTGGAACGAATCCGGCGCGATGCCGTCGAGAGGGGCATCACCGTGATGATCCCGGACGCGGAGAGGGACCCCCGGCTCGGATTCCAGGATCCCGGCCGGAAGACCATCGTGATCCACCCCCTGCGCATGGCCGACATGACGCTGGGAACGTTGGAACTGGAACACCACAAGCGGCACTACTACGGCCCGCGCGATCTCGCCGCCATTGCCGCCCTCGGAGGGCAGATCGCCACGGCGATTCATCTCGCGGAGCTGCGTCGCCCCCTGGTGCGGACGGTGGAACAGATCGAACGCCAGGTGCGGACCCTGGTGGGCGCCTCCCAGTCGCTGCGGGGGAGTGCCGTGGCGCTCGGGTCGGCCGCGGAGGGAATGCGCCGGAAGATCGGAATCAACGAGACCTTCGCCCAGGCGGGACTCACCACCATGGGCGAACTGACCCGCCGGTCGGCGGAAACGGCCGAGGGGGGGCGCAGGGCCGCCACGGCGAGCCGGGCCGCGGCTGATGCGGCCGACCGCCACCGGGTGGCGATCGGGGATGCCATCGACCGCCTGGTTCAGGTCCGGAGCTTCGTGGAGGACACCTCGGCGCGGGTGGCTGAGCTCGGGGCCGCTGCCGATCGGATCGCCACCTTCATCGACTCGATCCGTGACGTGGCCGACGCCACCAACCTCATCGCCCTCAATGCGGCGATCGAGGCGACTCGGGCCGGTGCCGAGGGCCGGGGGTTCGCCGTGGTGGCGGAGGAGGTGCGGTCGCTCGCGCTGCAGAGCACGGAAATGACGGAAGAAGCGGCCCAGATCATGCGGGAGGTCGCCAGCGCAGTGAGGGGCATGACGGCCCAGATGGAATTGGGCCAGACCGTGGTGTCCGGAGTGGGGGAGGTCAGCGCCGAGGCGGCCCGTGCCCTGGAGGCCATCGTGTCCTCGGCGCGTACCGCAGGGCTGGAGGCCCGGACCATCGCCGAGGCCTCCACCGATCAGGAGCGTGAGGGGCACCGCCTCGAGGCCCAGATCCGGCAGGTGGCCGAGGCGGCGCAGACCGCCCGGTCCGATGCCGATCATGTCGCGGGACAGGCGGCGGCGGCACGACGGGGCCAGGCCGATCTGGATACGGTGATCGGGGACCTGGAGGTTCTCGCGTCTCAACTCCAGGTCATCGCGCGCAGTCTGGCGCTGGAATCATAATGACGACCGCGGTCCGGGCGTGCGTGGCCCTGGGGAGCAATCTGGGTGATCGGGCGGAGGCCCTGGAGGGAGCGCGGAGGGGATTGGCCAGGCTGCCCGGAACCCGGGTGGTCGCCTGCAGCAGCATCGAGGAAACGGAGCCGTTGGGGGGGCTTGACCAGCCCCGGTATCTCAACCAGATGGTCCTTCTGGAGACGACTCTGTCACCGCATGACCTCCTGGAGGCACTCCTGGAGATCGAACGGCGTGCGGGGCGGGTGCGCGACGGAAGCCGCTGGGCTCCTCGCCTCCTCGATTGTGACCTGGTGCTCCACGGCTCCGCGGAGCTGTCGGACCGACGGTTGACCGTGCCGCATCCCGGCCTCCGGGATCGGACCTTTTGGCACCATGAGCTGGAGGAACTGGGCGTGATGAATCCCTTGGCAGACACCGACGCTCCCACCCGGGGCCGGGTGACGGCCGGTCGCGTGCCCCCGCGGGGCAGGATCGGTCGGGGATGAACCGGAATTCGGATCCCTCGATCCGGCCCGAACTGCGGCCCTCGATTCCCGACTGGGCCATCATGAGCGAGGACCGGATCGATCATGTCAAGCGCGTGGCCGCGCTGGCCTATCTCTGGGCGTTGGAGATGGGGGTGCCCGATTCGGAGACGCATCGATGGCTTCGGGCGGTGTGGCTTCACGACGCTCTTCGCGATGCTCCGCTGGAGGACCTGGAACGGTCTGCCCCGACCACCCCGGGGCCGATTGAGCCGCGCCATGGTCCCGCGAGTGCCGCCCGGGCCAAAGGGCACGGAGAGACCGATCGTGGAGTGCTCGACGCCGTGCGGTATCACTCCGTGGGACTCGCGGAATGGGACATGGTGGGACGCGTGCTCTACTGTGCCGACTTTCTCGATCCCGGGCGCCCGTTCGATCGGGAGGAGCGGGCCGCCCTGGCCCGCGAGTTCCCCACCAACCCCACGGGGGTGCTGCTGGAAGTGGCGCGCCGCCGGCTCACGCATCTGGCCCAGTCGGCCTGGCCCATCCCGGAACCGACCTATCGATTTTGGAACAGTCTCGTTTCCTCCCCCGTTCGATCCCTCGCGCCGCTGTTGTAGCCCTCGTCGCGGGTGTCATGATCGTGGCCGGGGCCATTCTCTTCCGCCACGACACCCCCTCGATGCCGAGTGCCGTGGGCACCCGGGGATCCGAGCGGGTGACCGCGGAGGTGCTCAACGCCACCCGGCGATCCCGGCTGGCCCGGGCGGGAACCGCCCAGCTGCGCCGGGACGGAATCGACGTCGTGTTCTTTGGCACCGCGGACACGATCCTCGATTCGACCCTGATCCTGGTTCGGCGGGGCGACGAAGGGGCGGGACTCCGGGTGGTCCGGTCGCTGGGGGTCGGCCGGGTCGTGGTACAGATCGATACTCTCCGGCGGGTCGATCTGACGGTGCTGCTGGGACATGATTTTCATCCCGTGCCGGGGTTGGTACCGTGAGTTAGGGAGTAGGGAGTAGGGAGTAGGGGGGTGGGGAGCGCCCCCCTTCCGGGCCGGAGGAAGCTTGGGCGCCCCTACTCCCTACTTCCTGCTCCCCATTCCCTTCTCCCTGCTACTCCTGGCTCACCGGGATGACCGACCGGGCGGAGGGCTGTCGCACCAGGGCGGGCATCGGGGCGGGGGACCCGAAGTTTGCCATCGCCGTCACGGGAAAGAGCACCAGGGTGCCCCCGATCCCGAAGAGCACCAGGCCGAACGGCAGCTGGCCCACGATCGCCAGGACCATCACCAGGAAGGCCAGGAGATCCCGCTTGCCGAGATACTGCACGAATCGCATGACCCGGCTCACGATTCCCGACCCCTCCTGGAACCCGTAGCGGATGCTCAGGGCGCTTCCCGACTCCCGATGCCGCACCAGGTAGAGGGCGATGTTCCCGATGCTCAGGACCCCGGCCACGAGTCCGAGCACGCCGATCTGGAAGTACAGGTCCGGGAGGCCCGAGCGGTACACTCCGATGACCAGTCCAATCAGAAAGGCCACATACGAGATCTGGTCACAGGCGGTGTCGATCCACTCCCCGCTCTTGCTGGAACGGAAGGTGAGTTTCGCCACCTCGCCGTCGACGCCGTCGAGGATCGAGGCCAGCTGAAAGAGCACACCTCCCGCCAGGAAGTAGCCGTATCCGCCCACGGCCACCAGGCCGGCGGACACCAGCCCGATCACCAGGTTCAGGGCGCTCAGCTGGTTCGGCGTGATCGCCGTCTTCACCAGGTGACGACTGATGGCCATCGACACCGGGCGATTGACGAAGCGGGCGATGGGCCCATCGGTCTTTTTCCGCACCGTTCCCAGCAGCTTGCGCCCCGCCTCGGCGAAGGCCTCCGGCGTGTCGATGTCCTGCCACATGAGACCGCTCACATCCGTGACCCGTGCCTTGCCCGCCGCCGCCAGCCGTTGCACCCCATCGGACAGCGACGCCTTTCCCTCGGCCACCGACTCGCGGAGGGCCCGGAAGAGCCCCGGAGAGGCGAGGAAGATCCCGGTGTCGATGGCGTCGTACTGCTCCAGGTCCTTCCCGATACCGACGATGGAGCCGTGCTCCACCCGAACCTTGGTGGCATCGTCGATGTCGAACACCTGCGCCACCGCGTGATCCACGGCCAGGTTGATCCCGTCGGGGTCGGGCACCGAGCGCACCAGCGCCTCGGCGATCGCCGGATCGAACAGGTGATCCGCCATGGTCAGGAGAAAGGGACCATTCAAATGAGGCTCACCCGCCAGGACGGAGAGACCATTGGGTTCCCGCCATGATTCGTTGTACAACCAGTGAATCCGGAGGGTCAATCGATCGAATCCCTCCAGTTCCTGGCGCACCCGATCCGCCTCGTATCCCAGCACCACCCACGCATCGGTCACTCCTGCTTTCTGGAGTCCCATGAGGGTTCGTGCGAGCAGCGGAACCCCGAGCAACCGATGGGCCGGCTTGGGGATGTGGCTCTTCAGGCGTTTGCCATTGCCGGCTGCCAGCACGAGGGCGTTCGAAATCTGTTGCCCACGATCACTCACGAGGGACCCCCCAATTGGTCAAAGATCTGTAGTCTGAACTGCCGTCGCACATGAACCGGGAGGCATCCTGGAAAGCCCCCTCCAACCAGACCCGCATCACGCCCAGAGGGCGACCGCAACTGCACAGAGGCATTCAAGTTACCACGAAGTTACACGGACGCGGCGCAGGGTCCAGTCCCCCGGCATTTTTTGGCCCCGTCCCCCGTCCTTCCCCCCTCTGCTCGCTAGTACACGCGATGGACGCTGAATTGGTTCCAGCCGACATTCGGCGACCCCCGCCGACTGGGAGTATCCCCACCGGATCCGAGGGCCATTACGGGCCGAAAGGCGGTCCGGTTTCGAGGGCAGATCACCGCTCCGGAAGGGGAAGACCATGGAGCCGGAGAAAGGACAGCTTGTCCCAATACCCCCGCTGGAACACGATCTCCCCCGACCGCACGTGGAAGAACCCGCACCCCCGGAGCCCCAGAGGGTCCCTCCATTCCAGGATGGCCCAGTCGCCATCCTCGAAGAGGTGCTCGACGAGACAGACCATCTCCGCGCGGGCGAATTCCTCCTCGAACCGGGACACGATCGCGGGTCGGCCCTCCAGGCGGTCTTCGGCCACCTGGTGATTGATCGCACCGGAGGCGTAGCAGGCACCCAGCGCCACCAGGTCACGCGCGTTGAACGCCGCCACCCACGCACGCACCACCTCGGTTGGTGTGCGCACCCTCACGCGGGCCCTCCCACCGCCGCCATCAGAGGCTGGGCCCGGGTCACCGATTCCGACACCAGCCTCCACCCCGCGCTCCCCTTCTCGAAGACCACCAGAAAGCGGTACTCCCCCGTCATGTCCCGCTCTCGAAGCTTCCCGAACACCGTCCACGCCCCCGTGACCACAGCGGTGTGCTCATGGACCCGGGTCTGCAGATCCCGGATCTCGACCGAGTCCACATCGAAATTCACCGCTCCGGCGATTACCTCCGCACGATCCTCGAGGCGGCCCCCGGGGATCATCGCCACATAGTCCGCGGCGGCCACCTCCTCAAACCGGTCCATCCGGTTCTCCACCAGCATCGCTCGGTGGATGTCGCGGGTGGTTTCTTCCAGCATCGCGGCGTCCGCCGGGCCGGGAGGCGCACTTCCTTCCGGCGTGCAGGCTCCCAGCCCGGCCAACAGCGTGACACTCACCATCCATCGCCTCAGTCCCCTGTCTGCTCGCATGATCCCCTCCGTGAAAGTTCGGCGCCCAGGTCTGCCACGGGTCTCTCCCTCACGGGGAGGGCCGGCGGGCGCGCGAGGACCAGTGGACCGCCCGAATCACCCACCCCGTCCCACTCCGGGTCAGCACCATCAACTCCACCCCGGTCGAGTTGATCTCGCGCTCCCGCCAGGTTCCCCGGGTTTCACTGGAGGAGGTGGCCCAGGCGGCGTCCCCTGCGACGACGACCCGGATGGGCCCGCGTTGGGCGGGAAGGGCGGCGGCGAACCGCATGTCACCCGGAAGGTGGTGCGCCCGGTACTCATCCCGATTCTCCCGTCCCCCTCCTTCCAGGATGACGGCGTCCCCGGCCAGCAGCGCAAGGGCCGCCACGGAGTCGCCCCGGGCCAGGGCGTCGTGGAAGGAGCGGACCGTCGCGGCGACGGCCGCGGAGTCCTCGGGGGCGACCTGGGCCTGCCCGGTTCCGGATGTTCCCAGGACGAGAGCAACTCCGAGGAAGACAGTTGTGAGATGCTGCATCTGTGTTCTCCTCCTTCAGGGGGCGACGGGTATTCGCGGTGAGAGGAAGGTTCCGCGACAGGTCAGGGCGATACTCCGGCGTGATCCCCCCCGCGGAGATGCCCCATGATCCGGCTCCGCAGATGTTCCGGACAGGGAATCTTTTCCAGGGTCCGCCGGAGGAGTTTCTGGAGAGTGGTGCGCGCGGCCAGTTCGCCCCGGCACCGGTCGCACTTCTCCAGATGCCGGTCGATGACTTCGCAGTCCCGGGGGGTGAGTTCGCGGTCGAGATAGTCGTCGAGCTGGCTCATCATCAGGCGGCACGAGCCGCTCACCGGCTGCGGGGCCATCGCCGGGACCAGCCCGCGGGCGTCCGCCATCTCGCGCAATCCCGCCTGCAGGAGGAATCGGGCCCGGTGCAGCCGGGAACGGACCGTGCCCACCGGAACATCCAGGGCCTCGGCGATCTCGCGGTAGGAGAGATCCTGGCTGAAATACAGCACCGCCGCCACGCGGTAGACCTCCGGCAACGCGTCCAGTTCGGCCCGGATCCGGTCGGCGTCGATCCGGTCCATCACCGTGTCGACCAGGTCCACCGCCGACCACTCCCCCTCCGCCAGCTCCTCATTCCATTCCTCTCCGGCCAGTGCCGTCGGTTCCCGCGTGCGCCGCCGCATCCGCGTGTAGAACTGGTTCACCAGGATCCGGTAGTACCACCCCCGGAGGTTCGACCCCGGCCGGAACGACTCCCGGCCCCGCAGGGCGAGGAGGGCGGCGTCCTGCAGGAGATCCTCCGCATCCGCCGTGTTCCGGCAGAGCCGCAGAGCCGTGCCCCACGACGCCGCGACCACACTCGGGAGGTCGCGTTCAAAATCGGACTCGGGTCCTGCGGGCATCGGATCGGTCGGCATGGGGGCACTCGCGAGAGGAATCGTGAGGAGGGGCGCGTTCCGGAACGGAGTGGATCGTGCCCCAAGATACCCGCCCGGGAGGGGCGCGACCAGTTCCCGGGGTCGTCCCGTTCTTGCCTTTCCGGGCGAAGTCTCAGGTTCCCGTCCCCTTCCTTCCCCCCGGTCCCCTCCCGTCCGGAGCGAAGACCTCCACGGTCAGGGCAAAGGTCCGCCCTCCCATCGGTGGCACCGCTCCGACACCCACCACCTGGCGCGAAACCTCCTCTCCCTTCTCGTTCCGGACCGCCAGAACAACGGAGTATTCCCACGTCTCTCCGACCTCGGGATGGTGGATCGTTCCTTCCACCCGCAGCGGGATGAAACTCGGCACCGCCGCAGACGAGCGTCCCTGATGGAATCGAAGGTGATGCCGGCAGGCCGGGCAGATGCTCGCACTCTCGAGAATCTCCACCCGGCAATGGGGGCAGATGCGCGTGGCCCCCGCCGTGGCCGGGCGCGGACCGCTCACGCGGCCGAGCCCGCTTCCGCCGGCACCCGGGGTGTTTTCTGGGCCACCTTCTCCTCCCAGCCGAACTCGACCTGACCTCGCATCCGCGACCCGGCACTCACCGTCAGTGACCCCGCCTTCAGGTTCCCGTTCAGCACCCCGGTCTCCAGGAGCTCGACCCGGCTGGCCCCGTCGATGTTGCCCTCCAACTCACCTGCGATCACCACCGTATGCGCCCGCACTCCGCCCGTCAGCTTCGCACCGGACTCGATGGTCAGGTTCCCGTCCACGTGCACGTCCCCCTTGAAACGACCCGCGATGCGAATGTGGCCGGCCCCTTCGATCGTCCCGTCGATCACCAGGTTGGCCGCGATGTACGACTCCTTGTCCGAGGACCCGCTCGGCGGACGCCGTGACTCGACGGCGGGGAGATCGACCCGGGGCTCGGCCAGGGGCGATGGCTTGTGAGGCACCGCCTCCTGCACCGGGGAGACATCCTTCTTCGGAGGGCTTTGATCTTTCCAGATGGCCATGAGACACCGTTCCTCTTCTGTGGGTGGCGGGTTCCACCGTGCGAGATCCAGCAGGATGTCAAAAAATCAGAGTGTTGCTGTCGAATCCCGGAAATCGCATCGGCAGGGGAAAATCGTGGCGAGCTTTGCCACGAAAGAGCTGACTCTTACCAAGATAGGGAAAAGCTCGCTCGTTGTCACGGCCTTTCTGATGACCAATAATTGGACACCTGAGGAGGGAGGACATAGGACATAGGACCTAGAACATAAGGACCTAGGACATAGGACCTAGGACAGAGGAAATTTCAAGATCCCTAAGTCCTAAGTCCTAAGTCCCAAGTCCTACGTCCTAGCTTCGGTGTATATTCGGTTCTCACCCAACCAACCGGCCCCGTGTTTACCCATCTCCACGTCCACACCCACTTCTCCTTCGGGCAGGGGGCCTCAAGCCCCGGCACCCTGATTGAAGTGGCCGCAGCCCGGGGGTTCACCGCTCTCGCCTGCACCGACACCAACGGCGTGTACGGCGCCGTGGAGTTCCAGCAGGCGGCTGAACGCGCCGGCATCAGGCCGATCCTCGGAGCCCACCTGATCCACCGCGGCCAGGTTGCCACCGTCCTCGCGGAAAACGACAAGGGATGGGGGGCGCTCTGCCGGGCGGTGACAGGCGTGCATTGGGCCGGATCGGGCTCCTCCCGGAACGACCGCCCCGCCTTCAATCTTGGCGCCCAGCTCGCCATCGACCGGGACGGCTTGGCGGTGATTTCTCCCGACTCCGACCTTCTTGACCGATTGGTCAAACTGGGCGGACCCCAGGGAATCCACGCCGAAATCATCCCGGGCCCCACCCGGCATCGCACCCTGGCCACCGCTCGCCAACTCGGCATCCCCCCGGTTGCCACCAATGCCGTGATGTTCGCCCATCCCGAGGACTGGGCCCGGCACCGCCTCCTTCGGGCCATTGCCCTCAACACGACCCTCTCGGCGCTTCCCGCCGGGGAGATCACGGGTCGGGATGCCTGGCTCAAACCGCTGGCGGATCTGGCCCGGCACTTCCCTGACTGCCCCGAGGCACTGACCAACGCGGAGGCCCTCGCCGATCGCTGCCGTTACCGGATTCCGATCGGCCGGATCGCCCCCCCCCGGATCGCGACACCCGAAGAGGCCATGAGCCGCCTCCGCGCGCTGGCCTTTGCCGGGGCCACTCGCCGGTACGGCATGATTGCCCCCGTCACCAGGGAGCGATTGGAGCACGAGCTCCGGATCATCGGCCTGAAGGGGTTTGCCGACTACTTCCTCGTGGTCCGGGACATCGTGGACCATGGTCCGGTGCACTGCGGTCGGGGGTCGGTGGCCAATTCCGTGGTGAGCTACTGTCTCGGCATCACCCACGTCGAACCACTCGGCGCCGGTCTCCTCTTCGAGCGGTTTCTCAACCCCGAGCGCACCGACCCTCCCGACATCGACCTCGACTTTCCCTGGGATGAACGGGACCGGGTTCTGGCCCATGTTTTCCGTCGCTATCCGCATCCCCGTGCGGCGATGGTGGCAAATCACAACTGCTTTCGCCTGCGGGGTGCGCTGCGCGAGGTGGCCAAGGTGCACGGGCGCCCGGCCGGCGAGATCCGGGAGGTGACGCGCCGCATCCCCTGGTATCGAGAGGAGTCACTGGAGACGCTGCTCGCCACCCACACCAATTTCCGCTCGCTCCACCTGGCACCGAGCTGGGGAACCTACGCCCGGATCGCGGAACCGCTGGTGGGAGTGCCCCGGCACCTGTCGCTTCATCCAGGCGGCGTGGTGATCGTACCCACCGCGCTCACCGACCATGTCCCGACCCAGCCGGCGGTGAAGGAACTGCTCGACGCTCCCGACGTGACCGTTCCCATGATCCAGTTCGAAAAGGACGGCGCGGAAGACGCGGGACTCGTCAAGATCGATCTCCTGGGCAACCGGTCGCTCGCGGTGATTCGCGACGCCATCGCCGCCGTCCGCGACCACACCGGAATTCACCTCGACTACACCAGCACGGAGGCGGGAGACGATGCCGCCACCCGGGCCTGTTTCCGGACCGGCCGGACGATGGGGGTGTTCTACACCGAGTCCCCCGCCTCCCGTCTCCTCTGCGCCCGGAGCCGGGCCGACACCTACGAGCTCCTGGTGCTCAACACCAGCATCATCCGACCGGCATCGAACCGCTATATCCGGACCTATCTGGAACGACTGCACGGAGCGGCCTGGGAGCCGCTCGACCCGGTACTGCGGGAGGTGTTGAGCGAGACGTTCGGGGTGATGGTGTATCAGGAGGATGTGGTGACCGTCTGCGCCGCCTTTGCCGGCATGCCGCTGGCCACGGGAGACGGTCTCCGCAAGGCCTTGTCGAAGAAGCGCCCGCACAAGCGGCTCGCCGAGTATGCCGAGGAGTTCCGGGCCGGCGCGCTCGCGCGGGGACGGGATCCGGAGGTGATCACCCGGGTCTGGGAGATGGTTCTCTCCTTTGCCGGCTACTCCTTCTGCAAGGGGCACTCCTGTTCCTACATCCAGGTGGCCCAGCAGTCGTGCTATCTCCGCGCCAACCATCCCGCGGAGTTCTTCGCGGCGGTGCTCTCCAACGGGGGCGGATTCTACCGGCCGTTTGCCTACGTGGCGGAGGCCCGCCGGGAGGGGCTCACGATCCGTCCCCCCGACGTGAACGCGAGCGAGTACCGATGCACCGGCGCCGGGACCACCCTGCAGATCGGCCTGCAGTTCGTGAAGGGACTGTCCCACGCCGGGATGGAGCGACTGCTCACGGCCCGCGGCGCGGGAGGGCCCTTTGCCGATCCCCGGGATCTCCGTCGCCGGTCGGGCCTCACGCCGGATGACCTGCGTCTCCTGATCCGGGTCGGGGCGCTGGATGGCATCGCGGGCGGCATGACCCGCCCGATGCTCCTCTGGGGGGTGGACGCCTTGGCCCGTCGCCACGCCACGCGCCGGGCCGTGATGGCGGGCACCTTGCCAGGCATGGATCCGCCTCCCTCCATTCCCCGGCTCCGGGAATACGACGAGGAACGACGACGGCGCGAGGAATACGAGCTTCTCGGCTTTCTCACCGAGGCTCATCCGATGACCCTGCATCGCGACCGGCTCCAGCGGCTCCGGACCGTGGCCAGCACCGCCCTGCATCAACACGTCGGCGAGACCGTGTTGCTGGCCGGCATGCTCACCACCGCCAAACCGGTGCACACCGTCCACGAGGAGCCGATGGAGTTTGCCACCTTCGACGACGGAGAGGGCCTGATCGAGGCGGTCCTCTTCCCCGACGTGTATCGGGCCCGAGGGCATCTGCTGTTCGACCAGGGCCCGTTTCTCTTCCGGGGACAGGTGGAGGAGGAGTTCGGCGCCGTCACGGTCACGGTCACCCATCTGGAACGGCTCGAAAGGGTGGGATGAAGTTCGAAGTGTGAAGTTTGAAGTTTGAAGCAGGAAGATGGAGAAGACATCGGCATCTTGAGCATCTATTGGAGCGTCACCCCGAGGGAAGGGGGGATGCCAGTGGGGTGAAGCGTGAAGGGTGAAAGGTGAAGGGTGCGTCCAGCCTTCATTCAGGCATGGGGAGCCAGCCGAGTCCCACCGCGCGGTAGACCAGGCCCGGGGTGGTGTCCACCTCCGCCACGACGCGAAGATCGTGAAGGAACCGATCCAGGTTCCGGCAGCACGGAATGGAGAGTTGCCCGGCGATCTGCTTCTCTCCGTGATCGTGGGCGAGGAGGATCAGCGCACGGCGCAGAGGGCCCACCGGACACAGACGCGCCGGTACGACCGTTGCGCCATCCGGTGGAAGCAACCATCCGTATCGGAGGGCGCCATACACGAGCCCCGGATTGTAGCGCACGCCTGCCTTCCGGCGGAGGTTCCCCAGGCGGAAATCCACGGTCCGCAATTCGATGTCGAGGCGGGTGGCGGCGTCCTCACGGCGGTTGTCCTCGGCGAGGACCTGGAGGACCTGGGCTTCCCTTGCGGTGGGTTGTGGGATGTTATCCCTCCCCCTCCCCCCGACCGCTGCACGTTTCGCTGCACTCCCTGTGTGCCGGATGTGTCCGGCCGGCGGGGCGCTTCGCTTCTGATCTTCGCCAGTGCTGTCCATGTCGCTTCTCCGTGGTGGGCACCCGCGCATGCGTGTGGAAAGATGTGGGAGGTGGCCCCCCCCCTTCTTGCAAACGCCGGGATCCTCACGTCAGATTCGAGTGACACGGGACATGGGGGTTATCCCGTGTTGTCAACCACCTGACAACACATGGCCCGCACGGGGTTGGCGGGAAGTTGCAGGTTGCGGGATTGGTGAGCGATCCCCAGCTTGGAATACCATCCGGTGCCGTGGATGGGCCACGGCACCACACCTGTTCCCAGGAGGATCATGATGAAACGGTTGTTGTTACCTTCTCGCGCTCGGGGTGACACCAGTCGCCCTGAGCAAACCTCCCAAGGCCATTGAGGCACAAGGCTTGGGCTGCAGCGGCGTCTGTCGCTCCTCTCTCTGGTGTGGCATCTCCTGCCGGGGCTCTCGACGTTCGAGCGGCGGATGCGGAACGCGATCTTCTCGCCCCCCAACTCGTTCTACCCACCGGAGGCGCTCGACACCTTCCCGCCGGAGATCAACGTTCGGGAGATCCTCCTTCGATCGGGGATCACCAACCGACCCACCGTGGAGTACGTGGGTGGCCGGAGGCAGATCGGGCGACTACGCCTCACATGCCCCCCCGACAACCTGAAAACAAGGCGCCCACCTCACCCAGTCACGATCATCCTCAACGGGATTGAGTATCCCGATCCTGACGATGTGTTCTTCAACATCCAATTGCAGAACGCGCGCATTCGGGCGTTGGAGATCTACCGGACCAGCCGGGAAGTCCCCTACGAATTCTCGCCGGATGTGACGGAGCACGGATGCGTGGTGGTGGTCTGGTCGAGGTAGAAGGGACAAGTTCGAAGCTTGAAGTTCGAAGTGTTCAGTGGCTGTCATCGCGAGGCGGCGGAGCCGCCGTGGCCATCTCGTGAACCCCTGTCGGCTCCCCATGACGACAGACTGGCCTCCACGCCGGAATCCCACACCGTGATCAATCTCCCCCCGCACTCGGTGGCGTGAGCCACCTCACCGGCCGAGCGAAGGGCGTGAGTCCAGGAAAGTGGTACTCCACGCCCAGACCTGTGGATCACCTTCCCATAAGGAGCATCACAGAGGAACCCACTCACATCCTTCCGAGCTGACCTTGTACCGATACACGATGGTCCTCACGACATCGTTGTCGAGAACGCGTCGTGAGAGGCCCACAAGGGTATCTCCCGCCAGAGAGAGGAAAGGGTACTCTGATTCACTCACAAAGGGCACCAGCGCGTCGAGGCACGCCTGGCTGAGGTCGGGTGACAGGATGGAGACGTAGTACTTCACGTTGCTGAATTCCATCCGGCGGGGCCCCTTTACGGCATCAAGGTCCACCTGCACCATGGCCACCTCCCCAGTCGAGAGGGTGCCGAGGGTTGCCGAGAGAGATCCAAGGTGCTTGAAGGGTTTTCCGTCGGCCTTCAGGCGCGCGTGCTGCGAGAGCAGGTCCGGCGCCTGGCCCCGGCGGCGTCTGGCGGGGACGGCAATCTGTCGCGTAATCGTCCCGTCGCGGTCGAGAAGGTGCAGGCCAGGCAGTGCGGGAATCTGCGCCAGGTATCCCTCACCCCAGGGGATCACCTCAAGATGCCCATATTGCACATAGGTGGAAAACGCACTCATCAGGTCAGTGGGGAGTGCACCGATCATTTGAGCGCTATCTTGCCCCAGATGCCAGACACCCACAATCGCCGAGTTCAAAGGAAGACCGAACGTAGCAGTGCTGTCAGTCATGTACCATTGTTTGCCCGTGCCCTGGAAGGGAACAGGGAACTCCTCCCGCACGGCACCATTGCGCAGGTCCACCACCGTGAACCTCCCGGTTGGGACGTCCATGATGGCCCCGATCGTATCGCCGGGAAAAGGGTGAACCATGCTCGGGCCCTGGTACTCTCCGGGCCCACTTCCGCGTCTCCCCCACGCCAGCTCGAAATCCCCGTTCCTGGAATACCTGAGGATCTGCCCTCCCGCCCCACCGTTCGTCAGGTAAATGCGACCTCTCCCATCAACAGCCACGTCGACGAACCTGCCGAAAGGAAGGCTATCCGGCTCCGCCAGCACGGCTGAGTCGACAAGGACAACCAACGGCGAGCCATCGGTCTGTGGTGGAGCGGTAGAAAGCGCTCCTTCCGTCCGATCCGCCCGATCGGCACAACCCACAACGAGGGCCACGAGGAGCGAAGAACACGACCGCCATACGACCATCTTCACGAAACCCTCCACGGGTTGACCAAATGGGGGAAGGAAACTTCCTCCCGGCGGTGCCGACCGACCCGCTGGGCCCACGAAGCCCGCGAGCCGGCCCGCAAGTCCGAGCTGCAGTCCTGCGCTTCACATCGCTGCCACCTCCGCTTGCCCTTCGGTCCCACTATTCCAGTCTATACGTAGTGCACGTACAATACTGGTCCCCCTGGTTGTTTCCACAGCTGAAATGACAATCTAAGAATCCGGGCAGGCTCTCCCAGTACTTCGTGCCGCTGGCCTCGGACGACCGGATGGAAAGGGAAACGAGAACCACGGCGGAAAGAACCCCCAGGAACAGGATCGTGCGACGCATGATATCCTCCGGTTGTTCATGGCTTCCCCCTGCCAGGGTGGCATCGAGGGTCCTACAACTCTGAGCACCGCTGTGACTCTACGTCACCGCACCCACGGGACATCAGTCAATGCAATCGTACCCAGTGCCCCTTCCTGCGAGACAACGCCGAACGGTGCAACGTTCACCGCGACCCCCAGCGCAAGCCACCTCCCCAAACCACTTTTCAGAATGGCATCCTCGGAAATGTGCTGGAGGGTGAGATCGGTTCGTTCTCGCTCAGTTGGTTCGCGACTAAGCACGAGCTTCACTCGTTGCGGGGAGATCCTATGCTGGCGGATCCACTGTGTCATGACTGCTGAACACGAGCCACACTCCGCAGGGTCAACCACGAGGACAGTGACATCGCTACTTGTGACCATATCGGAGAACCGCGACCCATCCACCAAGCGAAGGCGTTCAATCCGCCCATCCGAGGTGACCACGATCGCCACAATGGCTGTCGCGACACAGAGGACGAGTGCCAG
>JBGSKF010000037.1:0-7640 GCA_041741375.1 Gemmatimonadales bacterium
TCTCTGGCGGTTTGCGCTGGTGATGGTGACGGTGGTGTTCGAGCTGTTCTTCTGGGGCCTGGTGGAGATCGGGTTCGCGGCCACCCGGGGACTCTTCCCCTTCTGGACCGTCCTGGTGGGAAATACCCTGGCCGTGCTGGCGATGGTATGGTACCTCTCCCAGTGTCATCCGAGCCTGAAGCGGGTGTTCCTGACCCAGCCGATCGGAAATTGACGGAGAGGCCGTAGGGGCGGCCCGTGGGCCGCCCTGGAAACCCGAGGCCCGGACATCCCCGGTACAGTAGGCGGTAGGGGCCGTTCGCAAACGACCGATGCAATCGTCATTCCGGCGAAGCTTGTCCCCGCGAAAGCGGGGAGCCGGAATCCATGGTCAGCTTTCAGCGAGATACAACGCCTTCCTGGCGTCCTCCCGGTGAGGCGCTCCACCGCAACGGTTCGGCGGAGAAGCCATGTCCGGTGGCGACAGCCACCTCACCTGGCCGAGCAAGGGGCGTCAGCCCCGGGAAACACCAATCCAAGCCGAGCACGCCGAGGCAGGGTGAGCATTGTCCCTTGGTTGCTCATTGGGGATGGTTCTGTGGCCGGGATGACAATTGATCGGAGATTCCCTGATTCCTCGCGTCCACGCGGTGATAGGCTCCGCTCCCGCGCTCAGGGAAGGATGTTGCGGAGGTACCGCGCTCCGGCCGCCGAGGTCCACACTCCGAGCCGCCCCATGGGTCCCCCCGACTCCCTGCTCCCTACTCCCCACTCCCTACTCCCGATTAACCTCCTCGTTGACGCTACTGCACAATCCGTCCCTGCTTCAGCCAGATGACCATGAGGCTGCCGCAGCTCCGCCGCACGAGAAGATCGTCCTGGAACTCGGTGGGAATCCGGTCCCGGCGGCGATAGATCTCGATCGCCTCGATGTCGTCCGGATCGAAGTCGTTGACCGCCCACCCGGCGCGGGCAGCCTGCCCGTTGACCGAGATGACCGGCGGACAGTCCCGGCCCCGGAAACGCTGAGCCTGGCGGGCGGCGGCGTTGGCGGGGCCGAGCCCGTAGTCGGTGTTGCCATACCGGGGCCGGGAGAAGCCGAGCGAGGGTTCATCATAGGTGTCCGGCCGAACCGCGGGGAGATGAGGAGTCAGGGCGTCTCCGAGGACTGCGGGGGCCAGGCGGGCCAGATCGTCCCGAGTGAGAAGCCGCCCTTCGTTCCGGCTGATCCGCCCGCCGATGTTGCCGATGTCGAACCGGGTGGCCTCGACCACGATGTCCGGAAGATTCTGGGGCATCGGATGCATCTCGAACCGGATCGTCCGGGGGGTTCCTTCCTCGAAGGTCAGGGCGGTACGGATCGGAACATGGCCGATGTGACGGACGGTGACGAAATACCGGCCCGCGCGCAGCTCTCGGAACTCGAAGGTCCCCGTGCCACCCGCCACCCGTCTTCCAGGCTCCCGGGTAGCCCGGGTGCTTCCCGCCAGGATGATCTCGGCGTCCGGTATCGGCCGGCCACCTGAGTCGACAATGATCCCCCGGAACGGCGGTCGGGCCGCTCGCCGGGATTCGTCGTCCGTGGCGAGACCGGGCACCTCGACCAGGACCTCTTCCAGGATCTGCGGCAACGGAACGAGTTCGAATCGCACGACACGGGGCTCCCCACCAACGAGGGTGAGGGTGGTGCGGAGGGGGACGAACCCGATGCGCCGGACGATGATCGCATATCGTCCCGGCATGAGGTTCTGGAACACGAATCGTCCCTGGGTGTTTGCCGTGACCAGGGCAGGCTCGTTGGTCGGGCCGTCCTCTTCCACGGCAATGACCTGGGCGGACGCGATGGGTGCCCCGGCACTGTCGGTGACCACCCCGCGCAGCAACGGCGGCAGCGAGTCCTGAGCTGCCAAGGGTCCGGGACAGCACAATGCCCCAGTGGCGAGGGTAAACGCCGCCAACGATCGCCCCAACGTCCGGCGGCACCGATGCAACCACCGATTCCACTTCACACAGGGTCTCCTTCGGATTCCTTCGCGTTCTTCGCGCCTTCGCGGTGACACCTGCCGTTACGAAGGCGCGATGCGACGATCAGGTCCCTCTCGGATGCGCTGAGCGGGTGATCTCCACGCGGCGGAGTGTCTCCACGTCATTGTTGTCCAGCACGACGATGTACAGGGCCGATCTCGAGATCCCCACCAGCCGGGAGCGGGAAGGGAGAGTCATCCTCCCCACCTTCTGACCATCCTGACTCCCGCGAATGTCCCACGACTCGCGGCCCTCGTCGACGGCGGTGCGCAGCCAGAGCCGGGAATCGGCATCGCTGCGCAAAGCGGTGAACTGCGGCTTGGACGAGGGAAAGGTGACGGGAGGTGTGGCATGGACCAGCTCAGGCGACGCGGCAAAGAAAGCCTTGCGATCGGCCTCCGTCACCGGAATGACGCGATCGTCCTCCCGAAAGAGGGTGTCGATGACCCCCTCGCGCCATCGAAGGATCTGGTTGTGGGCACCATCGCCGTGGAGGATCTCCCCCGCGGCCGTCACCGCCCATTGCGGCTGCGGACCATACGGCTGCTCTCCAAACGTGGTGGTCCGGACGCCGCCAACCGTGACGGTGTAGATGAGCTGGGGCGCACGTCCCAGATCAAGAATCGAATTCACTCCCGCGGCATCGCCTTCGACCAAGCCAAGATGGGAACTCGTCGCGCCCGTCACACCCGAGAGAGGCATGAACTCCACCACGAGTGTGGTACCGGCCCGGATCCCGAGCTTCCTGGGTATTCCCGCTGACGTGCCGAGGTCGATGCTCGAGCGAAAGAGCCCATCCTCGGTTCCAAAGGCGCTCACCCGAAAATTCCCCAGATCCAACACGTACAGAGTCCCATCGGCTGTCAGCGCCAGATCACCCGGCGCGACGAACTCACCGGGCCCCTCTCCGGGTCCACCGATCACGCGAAGCAACGTTCCCACGCTGTCATACACCCGGACCGTCTTGTCACCAATGTTCAGAACGTAGGCCCGCCCCGCCTGGTCCTCGACAACCGTGAAAACGTTGAGAAAGGGCTGCGCCGCAGAATCAATCGCGAGGTCCCGGGTCACCGTCCATCCCGGCACGGCAACGTCAGGACTTTCTCCGTCAGACCCTATCCCCGCCTCCGAGGCGTCAGGAGCCGAGCAGGCCCCCAGAACCAGTGCGGCGCTAACGGCGACGACCCAAGACGTGCGCAGAACGAAAGGCATGGCTGTGATTGTCCTGGTCGAAGTGTCTGAAGATGCGGCCTACAGTGGGTACGTCAGGCTCCAGAAGATCATCAAGAGGGCGATTATCAGGCCACCCCACTTCAATCCGCTCCACGACTCCGCCCTCGTCGACAAACACGATCGTGGGTGTCCTCGTGATACCCCACTGTTTCACGCTGTGAAGATCCGGATCGTAGAGGACCCTTATGCGTGGCTCCAGAGCGTGGAAGCGGGAGCCAGAGGCGACATCGCTTATTGAGACGACCCGAAGCAGCGAGTACCGTGCTCCCGCCCCACTCCGCTGGGCCAGAGCAGAGGTGAGCCTATGACAGTGCACACAGTCGGGGTGCACAAAGAGTACGATCAATCGTCGGCCCATGACCGGTATCGACGTCTTCGAGGTACCCACCGCGTCATCTACCAAAGATATCAATGGGAGCGGCGACCCAACATGCAATCCTTGTGATTGGCTATTCTCTCCCCACTCTGTGGAACGTACATGCTGCCAGCCGATGTACCCGACCGCCATGAGCAGCGGGCTTAGAGCGATGAAACGTCTGATGACCTTCGTCAGCATGGACATGGACAAACCCACTTGGGCGCGACATAAGGGAATAATGGAACGCGTACTGCCTCGTCAAATGCTGAGCTGCCCCCTTGACGAGAGAAGGTAACAGACTTCTTACGGGTGCCCCACCTCTACCACGCCCAACTCCTGTTGTAGACATCTTGATCCGACGCTAGGTCCAGTGCAGGAGTCCGCATTAGTGCATGGAAACCTTGGATGGCTGACTGGCTCCCGCCGCCTACCGAGCGGGAGCCGGTCACCTCATGCCCTCAAAAGTGTATGATGATCGTACACTTGAGGGTACAGATCAGCTTTCCCATACTGTTGATCGAGCAGGACACCTGACAGTCTCCACCCTCTTCCTCGGCAGAGGCGGTGGGAGGACTCATCGTTCCGAGAAGAACGAGGGCGAGCAACGAGCTATTCATGACTTGTCTGGACAGGGACCGCATGGAGCTCCTCCGAAGGTTTGGGAAGGCGCCTGTAGCAGGCGCCGGATTGTGTCATATACGATGGGACAAATGGGATAACCCCGCAAGCTACAACTTGTTGTAGGGTCTGTGCTATGTCGCCAGGCTGACACTGTTGACCGCCCGCCCTTCACCCCGAGATCCATATCTCAGTTCGGATCGTTGCCCTCCAGATCCACAACAGCCGGACGGGAACGCCCATCGCACCATAGCCACAGGGATGCCATCATGGGATCACCTGGTTTCTGCCAGCGGACGGAATCGGCCAGAATAACGGACCTTCCGGACCCAGGCGATCGCTCCGGGAACGACCTGTTTCCCAGAGAGAGAGAGAGAGAGAGAGAGAGAGAGAGAGAGAACGATGGGGAGGGGCCAATGACCGGCACCGGGCCATTACGCCACCCCACGCCCACGGAACGGAGGGTGATGCTCCTCCTCGACCAGGGCCTCAAGCGCCAAGAGGCCGCCATCCGGCTTGGCATGTGCTGCGCCGGGAGCGTGGACTTCCACCTTCGGAGCCTTTTCCGCAGATGCGAGGTTCACAACATCCGCGCTTTGCTTGCCGTGGCCCGGCGCCAGGGCTGGATTCCCTCCAACCTGGGCACGAATCCCCCAGCACCCGACTGCGATGGTTGTGACTAAGCCGGCTACCGCCTGCTCCCTGGCGTGTCGTACTCTCGGTCCCGGAGCCAGACCACCACCAAGGACCCCGTGCTCCGCAGCAACACCAGATCCTCCTGAAACTCCCAAGGAACCGGACGGTCCCTCCGGCGGTACACCTCGATTGCCTCGACTTGTTGCGGATCGAAGTCATTGATGGACAACCAACCTTGTGCGGGGCCACCGTTGATGGAGATCACCGGGGGCCCCTCGGGGCCGAGAAACGCCGCCCTCTTGACCCCGGCATTGAGCCCGGTCCGTGAGCCGGACGAATTGGCCCGCGCCAGGCCCCCGAGCGGCGGGAGCAGGCCGCGGGGGATGCTGGGAACCGAGAAACCACCGGGGTACACGTTGGGAAGGTATCGTGACATGAAGTCCCCCAGGGTCACCGGCGCGGCGGCGGCTATGTCATCGCGCGTGAGGAACCGCCCATCATAGGCCGCGGCTCGGCGCACCCCGCGCAGGATGTCGTTCCGCCGCGCCACCACGCTGATCTCCGGCAGGTCCGCCGGCCAGGTGGTGATGACGAACCGCACCACTCGCGGCTCCTCCTCCAGCGCCAGCGACGCTTGAATCGGGACATACCCGATCCGCCGCACCGTCACCGCATACCACCCGCGCCCCACATCCGGAAACCGGAACCGGCCCTGGGCGTCGGCCTGCACCTGGTGGGGGCCCCTCGTCTTCGGCAGGAAACCACTTACGATGAGCTCCGCATACGGGACCGGTTGGTTCGCCTCATCCACCACCACCCCGCGCAGGAGGGAGCCCGCCCGCCGGTCCCGCTCAAGGGGCGACACCTCCGTCAGCACGTCCGGAAGCCTTTGCGGCTGGGGCAACATTTCGAACTGGACCCACCGAGGTTCCCCCATCCGCAGGGCCATGGTCATGTGGATCGGCTGGTAGCCGATTCTGCGCACGGTAATGGCGTATTCGCCCGAGCCAAGCCCCGAAAGCGAGAACCTCCCCCGGGCGCCGGCCCGTGCCACGTGACGCACAGTGTCTCCCGTCCCCATTGCGATGATTTCGGCAAGGGCGAGGGGAAGCCCCAAAGTGTCCACCACCACCCCACTCAAGATTGGAGTGGGTGCCTGGGCCACACCCCGTGACGCGACGGAGGCGCAGGCCCCCATAATCATTATCGATGTTTTGGTCCACCGAGGTCCGCCCATGGTCCCTCCCGGGTCGGGCGATGTGTATTCAGATCGTTTCCTACCGCCTACCGCCGATCGCCTACCACCTGTCGCTTCCCCTATCGCCTATCGCCCACCGCCTATCTGCGTTTCCGGCCGACGCCCGGACAGTCCACCGCCTCGAGACGCACCTCGACATTCCTCGGGTCGTAGTCATCGATCTTGTCGTTCCGGGCGATCAACGATCCGTCGGAGGCGAGCCGGTACATGATCCGCTGCGGGAAATTCTGGGTCCGGTTCTCCCAGATCGCGATCTCGTCGGACAGCTGGGTCAGGGTGTAGTAACTGGGGGTGCCCCCCTCGGTGGCCGCGATGTAGGCGATGCCCGAGTCGGACTTTTCGATCCGGGTGAACTCGAAGGAGGTGGCGGTGTTCTTGGTCAGGTACCGGGTCGTGGCAAGCATCAGATTGTCCGACGGGGAGGTCCAGATCTCCTCCACCGTGGAGTTCTTCTCGCCGAAGGGTGCCGCCCAGCACCCGGACATGAACTTGAGCTTGCCGAAATCGAAGTCCTGGGCGGAGGCCGGGGTCGTCACCCCGCCCGCCACCAGGGGAAGAAGGAGAAGACTCCGGCTCAGGGACACACGGCGACACTTCATAAGACAGCACTCCTTGACTGCGAATTGGTTCCGATCGGTTCGTGCCACGGCCTCGGCGCCCAACCGACGGGGACCGGGGCCACTCGGGGTATGGGGACGATTATCCTGCCCCGGGGAACACGTCCCCCCCGAGGGTGCAGCTGTGTCCGTCCGACGTGGCACCCGGTTCCCCCTGACGCAGCCACCGGGAAGTACAACACCCCCCCTTCACAGATCCCTCGGGCGTTGCCCTCGGGATGACGTTCCCAATTCTATCCCGGCGTCCGGTCCTCAAACCTCCCCGACGACACACTTCGAACTTCAAAATTCGAACTTCCTCCTCACCGTGGACCCCGGCTTTCGCCGGGGTGACGCTCCCAAGGCTACCCCGGCGCCCGTTTCCGTATACGGGGGGTTCACGAACCGCCCCTACCTACACCGCGCGGCCTGGGACAGGCGGTTCACGAACCGCCCCTACAACTTCGAACTTCTCCTCACGAGCGTCAGGATCACATAGCTCGCCACCGGCTCGTCATCCTGGTTGGTCACCTCCACGTCCCACGCCACCACGCCCTGGGGCGGCTGCCCCTCCACCGGCTCCTTAGCCGTCTTCTGCTTCACCGTGAGACGGGCGCGGATCGTGTCGCCCGGGTACACCGGCTTCACGAACCGCAGCGTCTCCAGCCCGTAGTTGGCGATCACCGGACCCGGAGCGGGGTCCACGAAGAGACCCGCCGCCGCCGACAGCACGAAGTACCCGTGGGCCACCCGCCGCTCGAAGATCGACTCCCGGGCGGCCAGCTCATCGGTGTGGGCATAGAAGGTGTCGCCGCTCACGCCGGCAAAATTCACAATGTCGGCCTCGGTGACGGTGCGCCGGTGGGTGAGGCGCGACTCCCCGATCTCCAGCTCATCGAACGATTTCCGGAAGGGGTGCACCCCATCCGACGTGGTG
>JBGSKF010000038.1:0-20255 GCA_041741375.1 Gemmatimonadales bacterium
GACCGAGAAGAACCCCTCAGCGTACATCGAGTCGTTGCCAACCGAACGCCGGGAGGAGATGAGTCGCCTCGACGCTCTGATATCCGCCCGCATGGAAGGGCACTCGCGGGCACTCTGGGTGGGCACGTTCTGGGGAGGAACCGAGCAGACCATCATCGGGTACGGCGATATCACGACGACTCAGTCGCGCGGCAGGAAGGTCGCCTGGTTCATGATGGGACTGGCCCTTCAGAAGAACTACATCAGTCTCTATGTCAACGCCGTGCAGAACGGACGTTATGTCTCTGAAGCGTACGGCCCGACGCTCGGCAAGGTGAAGGCTGGAAAGGCCAGCATCAGCTTCAGGCGGTTGGACGATGTGAATCTCGAGGTGTTGGCCGAGGTCCTGGGGATTGCCCGGGACCAGATGCCGGAGTCGGCGGGGTAACTGTTTCCCCGCGTGGGCGGAGCCTCTCGACCGCCGCCCCCGGTCAGGATGCCCCCTCCAAAACCTGGATGCGGCTTCCCTCCGGAACAAGAGCATCGCAGGCCCGAAGCCGCCAGGGGAGGGTGGATGTGGTTGCGGAGACCTTCCGGGCGGCTCGTTCTGTCCTTTGCGGAGAGTGGTGGGTACTTTCTCCGCCAGGTATGCGGAGAGCATGACCTGTGACGGGGCACCCTCGACCACGCCATTCGATCTTCAACCGGTTCTGAAGGGCGAGCTCCTCCACCTCCGGCCTCTCCGGGTGTCGGACTTCGATGATCTCCTTGCCGTGGCGTCCGATCCCCTCATCTGGGAGCAGCATCCCAACCCGGACCGATGGAAGGAGGAGGAGTTCCGGATCTTCTTCCGTGACGCCCTGGAGTCAGGGGGTGCCCTGATCGCCAGCGATGCGACCGATGGCCGGATCATTGGATCGTCGCGGTTTCACGGGTACAACCCGGAGCGAAGCGAAATAGAAATCGGGTGGACCTTCCTGGCCCGATCCTGCTGGGGTGGTCGCCATAACGGCGAGATGAAGCGTCTCATGCTCCACCATGCCTTCCGATTCGTGAACCGGGTGCTCTTTCTCATCGGTCCGCTGAACCTGCGTTCCCGGCGAGCCGTGGAAAAGATCGGCGGGGTGGCCGTGGGGTCGCGGGTCGATGCGGGTGGCCGGGAGAGCATCGTCTACCAGATCACCCCAGCGACACACCCGGCCGTGTGAACGGCCTCTCGCCGCCGAGCCCGGGGCGAAAGCCCCGGGGAAATACGCGAAGCAAATCGACGCGCCTCCTTGGTTCCGGTTCTGCCAGCTTGGGTATTGGAGTAGTGCCGCGAGAGTCGTAGGGGCGAATCACATTCGCCCCCGTACCCGTCCGCCCTGAAGTCCATGTTTCAGGAGTCCAACGCGTCACCCTCATGAGGCGTATACTCATGAGGGTGCCATCGGATCGTATCATCGACCTGCATCCCCGCCTTACCCCGTCCACCCGCACCCCATGAGGGCCCCGATGCATCGTCGTGCGTCGCTGTGTGTTCTTCTCGCGAGCGCCTTGACCGTCCCCCACCAGGTTTCGGCCCAGGTTCGTCCCGATACCGGCCGGAAGGTGCATGTGGTCCCGGGAACCCGGGCGGGGCCAAGCATCTTTCCGCTGGTGAACTACCCGGAGGTGCAGCCCAAGGTGGCGGGGGAGCTGGATTGGCAGCACTATCACACCTCGGCGGAGATCGAAGGGTGGATGCGGACGTGGGCCGAAGCGCATCCGAACCTGGTGGAGCTGTACCAGGTGGGAGAGAGCTTTGGCGGGAGACCGATCTGGCAGGTGACCGTCACCAACAAGGAGACCGGCAAGGACACCGACAAGCCGGCTGCGTTCTTCGAGGGGGGGCGCCACTCGGGCGAGATCACGGCCACCGAGTCGGCTTTCTACCTCTTGTGGTATCTCCTCGATCGTTATGGCAAGGACCAGGAGGTGACGGCGCTGGTTGATCGTGCCGCGATCTACATCCGTCCGCTCAACAATCCCGATGGTTCCGACCTCTACCGTCTCACGGCTCAGTCCAACCGGAGTTCGGTTCGCCCCCACGACAGCGACGGAGACGGGCTTCTCGACGAGGATCCGGGGGAGGATCTCGATGGGGACGGGTATATCCGCCAGATGCGGGTGAAGGTCGACTCGGGCAAGGGCGATTTCATCATTGATCCGGAAGATCCGTCGGGTCGGCTGATGAAGCGGGTCCCCAACCGGGGTGGCACGTACATGGTGTACAGCGAGGGCGTCGACAATGATCGGGATGGACGGTACAACGAGGACGGGGTCGGCGGGTTGGACCTCCATCGCAACTACCCCGAAAACTGGCGCCCCGAGCCGGGCCGTGACGCCACGGGCCGGGGATACACCCAGTTCGGGGCGGGGGAATATCCCCTGTCCGAGCCGGAAACCCGCGCCGTGGTGCTCTGGACCCTGACCCACCCGAACATCGGAGTAGCCAACTCCATGGACACGTCGGTTCCGATGCACCTCCGGGGCCCGAGCACCTGCGAGGAGACGGAGTGCATGGCTCCGGCCGATCTGGCGCTCTACCGGCACTTCGACTCGGTGGGGATCGCCCGGACCGGGTATCCCTGGGCCGGTGACGTGTACCGTACTTATGCCACCCGCACCCCGGTGAACCCGTTCACCGGCGATTCCACGCGCCCGAGTCCCCTCTTCGGGCATGGCCCCGACTTCGGGTACTTCTACTACGGGGCCATCTGGTACGGCGACGAGTTGTGGAACGGGGGCCGCGAACGGGACTACGACGGTGATGGGACCGTCAGTGCATTGGAGGTGCTCCGCTACTGCGACGAGGCCTTTGGCGGTACCTGCTTCGCTCCCTGGAAGACCTTTGATCATCCCGACCTCGGGGAGGTCGAGATCGGCGGGTACAATCCGAAGTTCTTTTCACAGAACGGGCCACCGGAGGTGATGGAGAAGTGGGCACGCAACCAGGCGATGTTCAACCTCTACCTGGCGCAATCCCTTCCTCACCTGGAGATTGTCCGGGCCACCGTCACCCCCGCCTCCGGCGACTCGGCCACCCACGAGGTCACGGTGACGGTGCGCAATCGCGGCCGGTTGCCGACCGCCCTGGAGCAGGCCAAGCGGGTCAAGATTGCCCGGCCCGATGAAGTGACGCTCCGCTTCCCGGACAAGTCCGCGTCCCGGCTGGTGGGCCGGTCACCCGAGTTCTGGCTGGGGCCCGAGGGAGAGGAGACCGTGCGGATCCGGTTCCGCGCCGGGGTGGGGGAGCGGTCGGCCACGGTGCGGCTGCTGAGCACGCGCGGTGGTGTCGTGGAACGAGCGATCAGATGGTGAACGGAGCGATCTGACAACGCCTGTTGACGTTCCCCTCCTCCCCATGAAACCCGAATGTCCGGGTCGTGGAGTGGGTGGGGGGATGGCCACAAAAGGCACAGAAGGCACAAGAGGCACGCGACCCCGCGCAGAGAGGCCGACAAATCAGCGATATCGATTTTATGACTTTTGTGCTATGCCAAAGCCTCAAGACCCAATCGGAGGAGTTCGCCTGATGAAGAAGAACCGTCGCATCCCGCTGTCCGTCCCGGTGCTGGTGACCGGACTCCTGCTCGCCGGATGTGCCTCGAGCAGCGCCACGCCCGCGGCCACCCCCTCACCGCGGGTGGCTGCCGCTCCCGGACAGGCCCCGGGAGGGGGACAGCGACCCCCCGGCGCCCAGGCCCCGCGCACCGGACCCAAGCCGTACGCCGAGGTGATCACGGCGAAGGCCGTGACCCGGCGGGGGATGTTCACCACACACATCCAGGACGAAAAGCTCTTCTTCGAGATCCCGCGCCGGGAACTCATGAAGGAGATGCTGCTGATCACCCGGCCGGTCGAGACGACGCAGCAGACCGGGTTCTTTGGCGGGGGGGGGAGCACGGTGGTTCTCTGGGAGCGCGATGGCGACCACATCATCCTGCGGGAGCGCACCTACACCGTGACCGCCGACTCAGGCTCGACCATCCGACTCGCCGTGGCGGGGATGGCCAAGGGGCCCGTGGTGGGACGGTTCGCCGTGGAGTCGTGGGGGCCGGACAGCGCCGCCGTCATCGAGGTGACGGCGCTCTACACGACCACCAACACCGACATGTCGAGCCTCCAGAACGTGCAGCGGGACCGGTCCTGGATCGAGAAAGTCGTTCCCTCGGAGCGGAATGTGGAGGTGGAGGCGACACAGACCGGGTCGGTCCGGGCGCCGGGAGCCCCTCCCACCGCGCCGTCCCAGACCGTGACCGCCCGGCTCCACTGGAGCATGATGCGGCTCCCCGAACAGGCGATGATGCCGCGCCTGCACGACAAGCGAGTGGGGTTCAACTCCTTCACCACGCTGGATTACAGCCGGGGGGAGCATCGCGCCGTGGAGCGGCGCTACATCCGGCGGTTCCGTCTCGAAAAAAAGACCCCGGGTGCGGCGCTGTCCGATCCGGTTGAGCCGATCGTCTACTGGATCGACGCGGCCACGCCGGAGTGGCTCAAGCCGTGGATCAAGAAGGGAGTCGACGCGTGGCAGGTGGCGTTCCGGGAGGCGGGCTTCACCAACGCGATCGAGGGCCGGTACGCGCCCTCGCCCGAGGAGGATCCGGACTGGTCGAACTATGCCCTGGGGACGTCGATCATCTACTGGCGTCCCTCGACCATCCCGAATGCCACGGGAGGGCAGGTCGTGGATCCGCGGACCGGGGAGATCCTCAAGGGCGAAGTGAACATGTATCACAACGTCATGAACCTCCTGCGGAACTGGTATTTCATCCAGGTGAGTCCACTGGATCCACGAGGACGCACTCTGTCCCTGCCCGATTCGCTGATGGGGCGACTCGTCGAGTACGTGGTGACCCATGAGGTGGGACACTCCATCGGGTTTCCGCACAACATGAAGGCGAGCTACGCCTACCACCCCGACAGCCTGCGGAGCGCGGCATTCCTCCGGCGGATGGGGGGACACGTCCCCACCCTGATGGACTACTCCCGGTTCAACTACGTGGCGCAGCCGGAGGACAACATTCCAGTGGATCTCCTGGTGCCGCAGGTCGGGCCCTATGACAAGTACGCGGTGCAGTGGGGGTACGGCGTGATCCCGGGAGCTCGGACGCCCGATGAAGAGTGGCCGGTGCTCGATCGCCTCTCGCGGATCCAGGACACGGTCCCCTGGCTCCGGTGGACCACCGCGGACTCGCCCAACGATCCGGGCAACCTCACCGAGGCGGTGGGAGACCAGAATGCGGTCTACTCCAGCACCCTGGCTCTGCGGAACCTGCGCCGGGTGATGGCGTCCCTCATCCCGGTGGCCGAACGGCCGGGAGAGGACTACACCCAGCTCGAGGAACTCTACACCAACGCCGTCCAGCAGTGGGGACGCTACATGGGGCACGTGGCGGCCGTGATCGGCGGCGCCGACACCCAGGAGAAATACGGCACCGGCCCCCGGTTCACCCCGGTGAGCCGGGCTCGGCAGCAGGCCGCGATGCGCTTCCTGACGGAGAACGCCTTCGCCACGCCGGCCTACTTCGTGGAGCCGGCCATCCTGGGCCGGATCGAGGCCGCGGGGGTTCTCGACCGCCTGCGGCAGGCGCAGGGGACCGTGGTGCAGAACCTGATCAGCAAGGACCGCCTCGACCGTCTTGTGGAGTACGAGGCGCTGGCGGGATCCGCCACGCGAGCCTACACCGTGGCCGATCTGATGGGTGAGCTTCGGAGCGCCGTCTGGAGCGAGTTGAGTGGAACCCGGGTGGCGGTGGATGTCTACCGGCGGAATCTGCAGCGGGCGTATCTGGAGGCGGTGGACCGCGAACTCAACCCCCCGGCGCGCCCCGCGACGCCGCAGGGGGGAGGCCCCTTCGGCGGGGGGCAGCCGCCCCGTCCCCGGTTCGAGTCGGATACTCGTCCGGTGCTGCGGGGTGAGCTTCGGGAACTGGACCAACTCGCGGAAACCGCACTGAACCGGGCGGCGGACGGGATGACCCGGATGCATCTGCGCGACATCCGGCACGAGATAGACCGGATTCTGAATCCGAAGTCGTAGACTCACTGCTCAAGAATCGTGAACACGCCGTCTCCGGGGATTCCGGGGGCGGCGTGGTGCCATCGGGAGCCCCGCCTGTCCCGTTATCTTACCGCCACACCTCCGCTCCCGGATCCCATGCCCTCGATGACGCGCTCTCCCGCGCTCGACGATCACCTGGCCCGTTCCCTCGCCGCCCTCGATCGGGCGGGGCTTCGGCGCGTGCTCCCGCGGCTGGAGGCCCGGCACGGGGTGTCACTGCTCGTGCAGGGTCGTCCCGTCATCGACTTCTCGTCGAATGACTATCTCGGATTGGCCAGCGACCCCGCCGTGATCGATTCTGTTCGTCTCGGGCTCCTCGACGGGGAGGTGGGCGCCGGGTCCGCCCGGCTCATTTCGGGAAACCGCCTCGAGCACGACGCACTGGAACGGGAGCTGGCCGATTTCAAGGGAGCCGCCTCCGCCCTCCTCTTCGGCTCCGGGTACCTGGCCAACCTCGGAACCCTCCCCGCGCTGGCGGACCAGGGCGACGGGATCTACGCCGACGGGCTCAACCACGCCTCGCTGATCGACGCGTGCCGGTTGTCCCGGGCCACCACGCTGGTGTACCCGCATGCCGATCCCGCGGCCCTGCGGACGCGACTCGCCGAAAGCGCCCATCGGTTCCGGCGCCGGTGGATCGTCACCGATGGCGTGTTCAGCATGGATGGTGACATCGCCCCACTCCGGGATCTGCTGATGCTGGCCCACGAGTACGAGGCCTGGGTCTACGTCGATGATGCCCATGGCACCGGCGTGCTCGGCGAGGGAGGGCGCGGGACGGTGGAACATTGGGGGCTGTGCGAGGGTCCCCCGGACGTGGTCATGGGCACCCTGGGGAAGGCGCTCGGCGTCAGCGGCGCCTTCGTGACGGGAACCGACACGCTGGTGGAGTACCTGCGTCACCGGGCGCGGACCTTCGTCTACACCACCGGGACCCCGGCGCCCCTGGCCCGGGCCACCCGAACCGCCCTGGAGCGGGTCCGCACCGATCCTCAGCTGCGGAACACCCTGCGGGGAAACGTGAGCCGCCTCCGGAGTGCGCTGGCGGACCGGGGCATCGCCGTGGGGGGAGACCCCGCCACCCCCATCCTGCCGGTGCGGATCGGCGGGAGCGAGGCGACCGCATCCCTCGGGTCGGCCCTGCTCTCCCGGGGCTTTCTCGTCGGCGCGATCCGGTCGCCCACCGTCCCGGTGAACCAGGCCCGGCTCCGGATCACGGTGAGTGCGGCTCACACCGGGCCGCAGCTCGACGCCCTGGCCGAGGTGCTCGGTGAGCTGATGCCAACGGCACGGACCGGCTCGTGAGCAACGCGGGGCTTCCCGCCCGGGACGCCAGGGTCTGCTGGCATCCCTGGACCCAGCACTTCGGTCAGGACCCCCCGATCCCGGTGATCCGGGGGGAAGGGGCCTGGCTGGTGGGTCCCGGCAATCAGCGATACCTCGACGCGATCAGCTCCTGGTGGGTCACCGTGCACGGACACGCCCATCCCGCCATTGCCGCCGCGATCGGAGCCCAGGCGGCCCTGCTCGACCAGGTGATCTTCGCCGGATGCACCCACGAACCGGCCGTGGGACTGGCGGAGGAACTTCTGGCACGGCTCCCGTCCGGACTGGCCCGCATCTTCTATTCGGATGACGGATCGACCGCGGTGGAGGTGGCCCTCAAGATGGCGCTCCAGTTTCACCGGAACCGCGGGTCTCCCCGGTCGGTGGTGCTCGCCCTGGAGAATGCCTATCATGGAGATACCTTCGGCGCGATGAGCGTGAGCGCCCGGGGTGTGTTCACCGCGGCCTTCCAGGACCAGCTCTTTGCCGTGGAACGCCTTCCCGCCCCCGGAGATCCCGGTCTCCTCCCGGCGCTCGACCGGATGCTCGATCACCGGGGATCCGGGATCGCCGCGATCATCGTGGAGCCCCTGGTGCAGGGGGCCGCCGGGATGCGCATGTGGGATGCGGCCACGCTCCGGGCCCTCGCCGGGAAAGTCCGTTCCGAGGGAGTGCTCCTGATCGCCGACGAAGTGATGACCGGCTTCGGTCGCACCGGCCCGCTCTTTGCCTGTGAGCATGCCGATGTGTCTCCCGATCTGATCTGCCTCAGCAAGGGACTGACCGGCGGGTCCCTCCCGCTCGGGGTGACCGCCGCGACGGAGGAGGTGTTCGAGGCCTTTCTCGGGGCCGATCGCCGCACGGCCCTCTTTCACGGACATTCGTACACCGCCAACCCCATCGCCTGCGCCGCGGCTCGGGCCAGTCTCGCTCTCTTCGACGAGCGCTCGGCAGACCAGCGACGGGCCCTCGAAGCGGTCCACCGGGACGAGATGAGCCGCCTGGCCCGGCACCCGCGGGTCCTGGCCCCCCGGGTGCTGGGAACGATCGCCGCCTTCGACCTGGCCGATTCCGAGACCGGCTATCTGAGTTCTGCCGCGCAGGGCCTCACCGCCTTCGGACTCGAGCGGGGGGTCCTGCTCCGCCCGCTCGGCTCCGTGGTCTACGTGATGCCGCCGTATTGCACCCGGCCCGAGGAACTCCGCCAGGTCTACGCCGTGCTCGCCGAGTTTCTGGAGACGCGCTAGTGCGGATCGGCATCACGGGGACCGACACCGGCGTGGGGAAGACGGTGGTGGCCTCGGCTCTTCTCGCCGCTCTCGCGGAGGACGGCTATCGGGTGGCCCCGATGAAGCCCGCGGAGACCGGTGTGAATCCCGGCGAGGGAGGGGATGCGGGACGGTTGCTCCAGGCGGCGAGATCGTCACTCGGAGTGGGGGCGGTGTCCCCCTTCCGGTACGCCGAGCCCTGCGCGCCGCTGGTGGCCGCCGACCGGGAGGGGCATCCGGTGCTCCTCGATGTCCTGGACCGCCACCTCGCCGCCCTCGAGCACGACCATGAGGTTGTCGTGGTCGAAGGAGCTGGCGGGCTCCTGGTGCCGTATGGGAAGGATCTGAGTTTCCTCTCCTTGTGTGTGCACTGGAGAATGCCCCTCGTGGTGGTGGCCCTGAACCGGCTCGGAGTGTTGAACCATGTTCTGCTGACGGTGGAGGCCGCCCGGTCGGCCGGCGTTCCGGTGAGTGCCGTGATGCTGAACGAGGGGAGGGACGGCATCGCCGATGTGGCCTCTCGGACCAATGCCGAGACGCTCCGGCGGCTGCTCCCCGGCCTTCCGGTGATTACCTTCCCTCTGATCGACGGTGACGCGGGTGGTCACCTGATCCCGGCCGTCGCGCCTGCGGCGATGCGGTCGCTTCTGTCGACCCTGAACGTCCCCGATGGACAAGGATCTCCATGACGGTGCCCTCCTGGAATTCGCTTGCGGACCGTGCTCTCGCCGGGGAGATCCTCTCCCGGGAGGAGGCACTCTCCGTGCTCACCGCACCCGACCTGGAGCTTCCCGGGCAATTGGCCGCGGCGTGGCGCGTGCGCCATCATCACTGGGGAAACCGCGTCCGTCTCCATTTCCTTCTCAACGCCCAGAGCGGACTCTGTCCCGAAGATTGCCACTACTGCAGCCAGTCGAAGGTCTCGGTGGCGGAGATCGAGAAATATCCGATGAAGGCCATCGACGAGATCCTCTCCGCCGCGGACCGCGCTGCGGAACTCAAGGCAGGGACCTTCTGCATGGTGATCTCCGGACGGGCGCCGGGCGAACGGGTATTCGGCAAGGTTCTGGAGGCGGTCCGCACCATCCGGGCCCGGCACGATCTCAAGATCTGCGCCTGTCTCGGACTCCTCACCGCCGAACAGACGACCCGGCTCGCGGAGGCGGGTGTGGAAACCGTCAACCACAATCTCAACACGTCCGAGCGTTTCCATGGAGAGATCTGCACCACCCACACCTTCCAGGACCGGCGGGAGACGGTGGATCATGTCCGGGCCGCGGGGATCAAGACCTGCTCCGGCGGGATTCTCGGCATGGGCGAGAGTGACGACGACATCATCGATCTGGCGCTCAGCCTGCGGGAACTCGAGGTGCGCAGCGTGCCCGTCAACTTCCTGATTCCCGTGGAGGGAACTCCGCTGGAGTCGGTGCGGGAGCTGGACCCCCGCCGATGCCTCCGCATTCTGGTGCTCTTCCGGTTCCTCCTGCCCAGCCAGGAGATCCGGATAGCCGGGGGCCGGGAGGTCCACCTGCGCTCTCTCCAGCCGCTGGGACTCTACGCGGCCAACTCGATTTTCATCGGGGACTATCTCACTACTCAAGGGCAGCAGGTCCAGGATGACTTCGCCATGATACGGGATCTGGGCTTCGTGCTGGAGACTCCCGATGGCGCCCCTCTCGACACGATCCCCACCGCGACGCCCACGGAGTATCCCCGGGCGCCCCTGCCCCTCGCCTCAATCGGTAGCTGACCGGTCCCGGAGGACTCCATGTCGCAACTCGTGGTGGCGAATCTGCTCGATGGTAGAATTGTCAAAGGGACGACATTGGATGCGTCCTGCCGCCAGCCCAGATGCCACATTCGTACTGCGGAAGGCCCTGTCGCCATTGAGCTTGCGGAGGTGAAGGCGATCTACTTTGTCCGGGATTATGCGGGAGATCCCACCCGGAAAGATGATCAGAGCGGGGCATCCGACGACCCCCGGAGGCATGGGATGTGCCGGGTGGAGGTCACCTTTGCCGACGGGGAAAAGCTGCCGGGATTCGTGGGGTCCTACCCTCCCCGGGGGACCTCGTGGTTCGTGATACCGGTGGATGCCGGAAGCAACAACCTGCGGGTCCTGGTGAATGCGGCGGCCGTACGCTCGATTCGGGAGTTGCCAGCCGGGGAGTGAGCTACCCGGAGGGTGTGCCGGGAGGGTATCTTTCCCCCTGTCCCGGATGCCCGGGATGGTGAGTCTGAATGGATCGAGGTTTGACTGAATGACGAATGCAACAGATGCTTCCCCCGACCTGAGCTGGCGCGAGGTCGTCGCGCGGTATCAGCGTCCCTCGGTGCGGGCCGCGGTGACCCAGCTGGTTACGACGCTGGTGCCGTTTCTGACCCTGCTGGTGGCGATGTACTGGACCCTGTCGGTCAGCTACTGGCTGACCCTGGGCCTGGGAGTGGTGGCGGCAGGTTTCATGGTCCGCACCTTCATCATCATGCACGACTGCGGACATGGGTCCTTCCTGCCGTCCCGCCGCTGGAACGACATCGTCGGTTTTGCGACCGGCGTCCTGACGCTCACGCCCTACGTCCAGTGGCGCCGGGACCATGCCATTCACCACGCGACCTCCGGCAACCTGGATGACCGGGGTGTGGGGGACATCAGCACCCTCACGATCCGCGAGTATCTGGCCCTCGGATGGTTCGGCCGATTCCGCTATCGCGTGTACCGGAACCCCCTGGTGATGTTCGGAATCGGTCCGCTCTGGTTGATGCTGCAGCACCGGATCAAGGTGTTCGGTGCGGGCCGGAAGGAGGCCGTGAGCGTGATGGCGACCAACCTGGTGCTGGCGGCGATCGTGGTGGGGCTCGGTTTCCTGATCGGCTGGAAGGCCATCCTGCTGATCTGGTTCCCGGTGTTCATGATCGGCGGGGCGGCGGGAATATGGCTCTTCTACGTGCAGCACCAGTTCGAGGACACGTACTGGGCCGGCGAGGGCGAGTGGAACTACGCCACGGCGGCCATCCAGGGGAGTTCCTACCTCAAGCTCCCGAGGCCCCTCGAGTGGATCACCGGATACATCGGGGTTCACCATGTGCACCACCTCTCGCCCCGGATTCCGAACTACTTCCTCCGGCGGTGTCATGAGGAGAACCCGATGTTCCACAGTGTGCGGGTCATCACCTTCGGGGAGAGCCTGAAGACGATCAAGCTCAAGCTGTGGGATGAGGACGCGCGGGAGCTCGTGTCCTTCCGGGAGTTCCGCCGTCGGCTGCGGGGAGCCCGCGCCTGATTTGACAACGGGGGCTCCGGCCCCCAGAATCCGGGTGACTCTTGCCGAGGGAGGTCGGGACCATGCGGGTCTATTCGACTGAGGCGATCCGGAATGTGGCCTTCGTGGGCCACGGATCGTCCGGGAAAACGACGCTGGTGGATGCCCTCGCGTTCGTTTCCGGCAGCAGCAGGCGCCACGGCACGATTCAGGACGGCACCACCCTCACCGACCACACTCCCGACGAAATCGCCCGCCAGCACTCCATCAGCCTCGCGCTCGGCCACGCGGAGTGGATGGACACCAAGATCAATCTCATCGACACGCCGGGATACCTCGATTTTCTCGGCGAAGCGACCACCGGATTGTACACGGCGGACGCGGCGGTGGTGGTTCTGAACGGCACCAGCGGGGTCGAGGTCGGAACCGAGAAGGTGTGGGAAATCTGTGATCGTCTGCACCTTCCGCGGATCCTGTTCGTGACCCAGATGGACCGGGAGCGGGCCGATTTCGGGCGGGTGTTCGAGGATGTCCGGACCCATCTGAGCCCCAAGGTGGTCCCGGTCGAGATTCCCGTCGGCGACGGTCCCGCCTTCCACGGCATCATCAACCTGTTCACTGGAAAGCTGCAGGAATACACGCCGGGCTCGAAGAGCGAATTCCGTGAAACGGCTCTGCCGGATGATTACCGGGAGACCCATGCCCGGTACGATGAACAGCTCACCGAAGCGATCGCGGCCACCGATGACGCCCTGCTGGAGCAGTACCTGAGTGGCGATCCCCTGCCCCGGGAGCAGCTGACCGCGGCAATGAAGCGGGCGATGCGCGCGGGCGAGATCGTCCCGATGTTCGTGGGCAGTGGCACCCTGACCTACGGTATCCGGACCTTGCTCACCGAGATGGTGGAACTCTTCCCCTCGCCGGCGGAGGTCGAGCCACCGACGCGGGCCCCCCTGGTGGGCCGGGTGTTCAAGATCGCATCGGAGCAGCACCTGGGCGATGTGAGCCTTTTCCGGCTCTACCACGGCTCGCTCAAGAACGGGGACGAGGTGTTCAATGCCGAGCACGAGGTGGTGGAGAAGCTGAACCACCTCTCCCTCCAACAGGGGAAGGATCGGATCGAAGTGCCGGAGTTGCGCGCGGGGGACATCGGTTCCGTGGCGAAGCTGAAGGACACCCATACCAACGATACGTTCTGCCTCGCGCGCGAACCGGTGAAGCTCGATCCGATCCCGTTCCCGGAGGCGATTGCAATCTCGGGTGTCATGGTCACGGAGCGGGGGGAGGAGGACAAGTTGGCGGCCGGACTGCATCGCCTCCACGAGGAGGATCCCACCTTTCACTTTGCCTACAATTCGGAACTGGGCCAGACGCTGATCCGGGGCATGGGTGAACGGCACTTCGAGGTGATTCTCGGCTTGCTGGAGCGGAGGTACGGGGTGCGGGCGGAGCTGGTTCGGCCCCGGGTGGCGTACCGCGAAACGCTGAAGGGGCGGGGAGAGGGCCAGGGCAAACACAAGAAACAGTCGGGAGGGCGGGGGCAGTATGGCGATTGCTGGATCCGGCTCTCTCCCCGGCCGCGCGGCAGCGGGTACGCCTTCGTGGACGCGATCGTGGGCGGTGTGATCCCCAACAAGTACATCCCCGCGGTGGATCGCGGCATCCAGGAGGCGGCCCAACGGGGAGTTGTGGCAGGATACCCCCTGGTCGATTTTCAGGCCGAGTGCTACGACGGGTCGTACCACGACGTCGATTCGAACGAAATGTCCTTCAAGATGGCCGGGATTCTCGCCTTCCGGAACGTGGCACCAACCTGTCGGCCGGTCCTGCTGGAGCCCCTGGCCGATCTGTCGGTCTGGGTGCCGGACGACGTGCTGGGCGACGTGCTGGGCGACCTCAGTGCCCGCCGGGGCCAGATCCTGGGCACGGAACCGGAAGGGCGACTCATCCGGGCCCAGGCCATCGTGCCCGAGGCCGAGCTGTATCGCTACACCACGACCCTCCATTCGATCACCCATGGACGGGGGACGTTTCATCAGCAGTTCCATGGCTACGCGGAGGCTCCGCCCGAGGTGGCGGCCCGCGTGGCGTCCGAAAACGACCACACCGAGGAGAAGTGACGCGTGGCTTTCATCCGGTACGTTCCCCCCGAGGCGATTCCCCCCGAGGACCGGGTCAGCGATCAGGACAACATCCTCCGCATCCACGGGGTACATGCGCGTACCGGCCCGCTTCACCATGCCCTCTACCGGGAGCTGATGTATGCGGCGGGCCCTCTCACGCGTCCCCAGCGGGAGATGATCGCCGTGGCGGTGTCGGCCCGGAACGCGTGCCGGTATTGACTGGTTCATCACGGAGCGGGTCTCCGTCGGCTGCTGGAACGCGAGAAGTGGGATACGGGAGCGATCGACGCGCTGCTGGAGGGGTTGGCACGGGACCCGGTGGCGGCGGTGGAGTCCGCGGCGGATCGGGCGATGCTGGCCTACGCCCTCAAGCTGACGGAGGCGCCGCGGACCATCACCGCCGGGGATGTGGAGGCCCTGCGTGCCGCGGGCTACGATGACCGGGGGATCCACGACATCGCCGCCATCACGGCCTATTTCGCCTTCGTCAACCGGGTCGCCGACGGCCTCGGAGTGGAGCTGGAGGGATAACGGGTGAGTGTCATCGTCGCGATCGTCCAGGCGGAACAGGCCGCGACGCTGGCGGAGGGGATGCGCCGAACCGCGTCCCTGGTGCGGGAGGCCCGGGCCCGCGGCGCCACGCTCGTGGTCCTCCCCGAAACCTGGCTCCCCGGGTATCCCGCCTGGCTGGACGTCTGCTCCGATTCGGCGCTCTGGAATCATCCGCCGGTCAAGGCGGTGTTCCAGAGGATGATGGACGAAAGTGTGGAGGTGACCGGGGAGAGTGGGGCCGCCCTCGGTGCCCTGGCACGCGATGCCGAGGTGACCCTCGTGGTGGGGGTGGTGGAGCGGGTGCGCCGGGGCCCGGGCCAGGGAACACTCTACAACAGCATTCTCACGTGGGGTCCTGATGGACGATTGCTCAACCACCACCGGAAGCTCGTCCCCACGTACACCGAGAGGATGGTCTGGGGCCCGGGCGATGCCACGGGGCTCCGGAGCGTGGACACTCCCGCCGGCCGGGTCGGGGCCCTCATCTGCTGGGAGCACTGGATGCCCCTGGCCCGTCAGGTGCTCCACGAGGAGGGGGAGGAGATCCATGTGGCGGTCTGGCCCACGGTGCACGAGATGCACCAGGTCGCCAGCCGGCAGTATGCCTTCGAGGGGCGCTGCTTCGTGCTGGCCGCGGGAGCCCTTCTCCGGGCCCGGGATCTGCCACCGGAACTCACCCCCCATCCCGAACGGGTGGCCGGCCCGGATGACTGGGTTCTCCGGGGGGGAAGCGCCATCATCGGACCCGACGGGGCGTACCTCACCGACCCCGTGTACGACGCCCCCACCCTGGTGATCGCCGAACTCGATCTCGGAGCGTGCCGCCGCGAGGCGATGACCCTCGATGTCACGGGACACTACCACCGTCCCGACATCTTCCGGCTCGACGTGCAACGATTTCGCCGGGGTGACCCCTGATTCCTTGACTGGGGCTCCCGGCCGTCGGTACCATTGTCAGATCCCAACCCCAGGTTTCCGTCGTCACCAGGCAGTGTCGTCATGTCCACCCTCGCCCGATCGTGTCCTTCCTGCCAGACGCCGTTGCCGGAGGACGCACTCTTCTGCCCCATGTGCGGGACGGGGACCCCCACAGGGATCAACCGGGCCACTGGATCGCCCACGATCCATCCCGACGCTCCGGTGCAGGGAGCGGACATGGCCGCTCGGCTGCAGCGGGCCCTGGGGAGCCAGTACCAGGTGCGCCACCTCCTCGGACGGGGAGGATTCGCCGAGGTGTTCGCGGTGTACGACACCCGGCTCAAGCGGGAATTGGCCGTCAAGGTGCTCCGGCCCGAGCTGGTCCTCTCCGACGTGCTCCTGGAGCGATTCCGGAGGGAGGCGGAGGCGGTGGGGGCCCTGCGTCACCCCGGCATCCTCCCGATCTATGACGTGGGGGAAGGGGAGGGCCTGGCCTACATCCTGATGCCCCTCATCAAGGGAGAATCGCTCCGCAGCCGGATCGATCGTCTGGGGCGGGCCACGGTCGATGAAGCGGAGATGATCACCCTGGAGGCGGCCAGTGCCCTCAGCGTGGCCCATGACGCGGGCCTCGTCCACCGCGACATCAAGCCGGAAAACATCATGTTGGAGGGGAAGAACTCCCGCGTCCTCCTGATGGATTTCGGCATTGCCAAGGCGGTCGATGCGGGCCAGGGGGACCTCACCCAGTCGGGGATGATCGTGGGGACTCCCCAATACATGAGTCCCGAGCAGGCGGCCGGGGACCCCGGGGTGGATCACCGGTCGGACCAGTACTCCCTGGCGGTGGTGTGCTACCGCATGCTGACGGGGCGCCTCCCCTTCGACGGGGATTCGATCCGGACCGTTCTGTACCGCCAGATGGTGGAAACGCCCCCTCCCCCGCATGAGGCCGAGCCGAGCGTGCCGGAGGGGTTGTCCCGGATCATTGCGCGAGGGATGGCGAAGGAACGGGACCAGCGCTATCAGAGCATCGACGAATTCGCCTCCGAGATCATCCGGTTTCGCGCGTCCCACACCCCGGTCTCGCTCTCGGGTATCGCAGGGTTCCCGCCCCTGCCACCGGCGTCGGACACCGCAGCCCTGGCGGCCTCTCGTCGCCCCCGGTCGCGACGATCCTGGATCGTGGGGGGGGCTGGCGTGCTGGCCGCGGCGGTCTTCGTGGCGGTGTCCTTCTGGACCGGGGGGAGTACCTCGGGGCCGGTCCCGGCCGGGGCGGACAGCTCCCTCACCACCGACAGCGTCGCGTCGACCAACACCTCCGCGGCTCGTGATTCGGCCGCCGCCACTCTTCAGTCTTCCGCCTCCGCCGTGACGACCGTTCCCTCGGGTAGGCGGGCCACCAGCGGGAACGGCACCACGAGGGCTGCGCGATCAGGTGCCGCGACTCCGCGGGAACCGGTTTCCCCTCCGCCTCCAAAGGAACCGACCTGTGAAAGTCTCTACACGGCCCTGTCCTGGGAGGCGGCATTTGCCCAGTGTACCCGTGAGGCCGAGCAGGGAAAACCCTCGGCGCAGCGTACTCTGGGCAAGATGCATGAGCTCGGACAGGGCACCGCGGTGAACGCGGAATCGGCGGTTGTCTGGCTCAACCATGCTGCGGAGGCGGGCGATCCGGAGGGACAGTACCGGTTGGCCGGTCTGGTGGACGCCGGGCGTGGCCTCCCCCGGGATCGCGACCGGGCCACGGCCTTGTACCGGGAGTCGGCGGCTCAGGGGTGGCTCGATGCCATCGTCATGCTGGCCGACCGCTACGAGAGCGGCGATGGGGTGCGACGGAACTACGCCGAGGCCGTCACCTGGTTCCGGCAGGCGGCGGAACGGGGTCACATCCGGTCGCAGGCGATGATGGCGGTCATGTACGAAAAGGGGCGTGGTGTCGAGAAGGACAAGGCGGAAAGGGCCCGGTGGCTCCGCCTGGCGGCCGATGGCAAGGACGCGGAGGCCCAGTATCAGCTCGGCATGGCATATCTGAAGGGTGACGGGGTCGGTGAGTCGGGAGCCGAGGCTGCGATCTGGCTCGAGCGAGCATCACTTCAGGGTCACCGGCAGGCGCGGGAGGAGTTGCGAAAGCTGGGTCGGTGACATTCCCGGGAATGGGGGGGCGTCTGTCCATCAAGATGTGAGAAGGGCCAGTCCGTCTGGGGTGCGGTGGCCCCGACGGTGGTGATGTGCTATGATCTGAGGTTCACTCGTCCCTGCCTGTGTGGGGGTTGTTCCCGTTTCCTTACGCTCAGGGATCCGAGATGCGTTTCCGTCCAGTGGTTGCTGGTGTGTGCCTGACCCTCGCCCTGGGGCCGCTCCAGGCCCAGGCCCCGAACGCCCATCTCGATGGTGTCAACCGAATCAAGACCAAGTTTCTCGAGGAATCGCTCCGCGAGGTGACGACATTTCTCGTTCGGTGGCGCGACGCCCTGGCCTCGGACGATGCGAAGAAGGTCACGGAGTACTTCACCGAGGACGGCTTCCTCTCCCTTTCCCGGGGCGAGGCGGTGCAGGGGCGCCGTGATGTCCGATCGCAGTTCGAGGCCCTTCTCCCGGTGCTGGAGGGGTTCAACTCCACGCTGATCGATTTCACGGCCAGTGGCGGAATGGCCTATCAGTATGGGAGGTATACCCAAGTGATCAAGGACGAGCGTGGGATCACCACTCCCGAGCGGGGAACCTACATTCTGATTCTCTATCGGGACGGACGTGACTGGAAGATCCGCTCGTATGTGGAACGCCCTGACGCGGACCCTGTCTGATTTTCGTCCCCCGGTCATCTGCGGGCCCTCCCTGAAGGTCCCGCCGGACCAGGGGGTACGGCGTCCTGCGACAACTCCAGCGGATGTCCGTCCCCTGACGCCCAGGCCGGTACACCGCTTCGGCTGGGTGGGCCTCCTGGGGGCACTGGTCCCCGGGGCGTTGGGAGCTCAGGTTCTCGAGGTGCGAGCCGTGGACCAGGGGACCCGGGATCCCGCCGCCAGCGCCATCATCAGCCTTCTCGATTCCACCGGCGCGATCCTCACGCGCGGCCTGACCGATCAGCTCGGCCGCGTGATGCTGCGGGTACCCCGCTCGGGTGAGTACCGGGTTCAGGGAGACCGCATCGGCTACACCAGCACGGTGTCGGATCCGATTCGCCTCCAGGTGCCGAGTGCTCCCGTCGTGCTTCGGCTCGCGCTCGGTGTGACCCGGGTGTCCCTCCCGGACGTGGTGGTGCGGGGGAACCAGGTGGCCTGTGGCGTGGAGGGAGTGGCCGGGGCCGGACTCGCCGAGGCGTGGGCGGAGACACGAAAAACGCTGACCGCGACGACGCTCACCACCGACCAGGTGCGTCCCACGATCGAGATCCGGACCTTCGCGCGGGAACTCGACCTCAAGGACCGGGTCACGAGTGAGCGCACGCTCCAGGTGCGACAGACGACCGGACCCCCCTTCGCCACGGTGGAGCCCCGGAAGCTGTGGGTGGAGGGATTCGCGGAACCGGCGGGCGACGACATCGTCTACTATGCTCCCGACGCCAAGCTTCTCCTCACGGAGGAGTTCCTTCGCTATCACTGCTTTCGCCTGGTGCGCGGGAGCGGGGAACATCGCGGGTTGCTCGGCCTCGGGTTCGAGCCGTTGCCGGACCGGGACGTGCCCGACGTGAAGGGCACGCTGTGGATCGATCCCCAGGAGGGGGCACTGCGAGAGCTCTCCTACGATTACGTGAACCTGGAGCGGGACTTCGGTCCGGCGGTCGCGAGCGGGATGTTGTCGTTCGCCGGGATTCCGGGCGTCGGGTGGATCGTGGAGCGGTGGCACATCCGCTCGCCCCGCTTCCGCACCCAGCACCTGCGCGGGGTCGATGGTTCGGGAGGGAGGGCCCGCACGGACATTGCGGGGTACTTCGAAACGGGAGGCGAAGCGAAGGTTCTGGATCGGGTCGTGGGGCCGGCCGTCATCGCGGGGGTCGTCTGGGACAGTCTCGACGGAGGGCCCCTGGTGGGCGCCCGGGTTGCCCTGTCAGGTGGGACTCCTTCCACCCTGACCGACGACGAGGGAAGGTATCGGCTCGAGATCATGCAGGACGGGGATGTGGCCTTCGCCACGGATCATCCTCGGCTCACCCTCTTCGGTATCAAGCCCCCGGAGTCGGTGCGGGTGGCCCGGGGCTCCGAGGTGCGAGTGGATGTCGGGATACCCTCACTGGCGCAGGCTGTTGCTCTCCTCTGTCCCTCCCCTCCGCCGGGGTCCGACTCGACCATGGCCATCGCCGGTGTGGTGCAACACGCGGATGGACAGCCCGCGGTGGATGTGGACATTTTCGTCCGCTGGGAGCGCGGAGAGCTGGTGCGCCAGGGGAGCAACCCGCTGGTGCAAACACGGGCGAGCCGAATGGAGACCGGATCGGACGAGGAGGGACGGTTCCAGATCTGCCACATCCCCTACGGGGCCCAGGTGGAGGTGCGGATCGGCGACGCGGACGCCTCGCCCACGACCTTCCTCGCGGCGAAGCCTCTCGTTCCCTTTCTGGTAGCCCTGCCGCGGTGAACAATGACCAATGATCAATGAACGGGTCTTCACTCGATTGAGTGGGTAACCGGCCTCACTTGACACCAGCTGGGTAGAGATTCAGGCCGCCCAGGTGGAAATAGATGGCCGTCTTGAAGCGTTCCTTGTTGCGGAAACCGCGGCTGCGGATCTTGAGGGTCTT
>JBGSKF010000039.1:0-18691 GCA_041741375.1 Gemmatimonadales bacterium
AAGACCCTCAAGATCCGCAGCCGCGGTTTCCGCAACAAGGAACGCTTCAAGACGGCCATCTATTTCCACCTGGGCGGCCTGAATCTCTACCCAGCTGGTGTCAAGTGAGGCCGGTTACCCACTCAATCGAGTGAAGACCCCCAGATTCAATCGGACAAGTCGGGATGCGGGAGACGTGACTCGCGTGTGATCCCAGTGCACGGACTCCGCATCGCCCATCAGTCGCTCGGTGGACTCGAGCGCGGTGAGATAGCGTTCGAGAACAGAGGGCACCACGCTCTGATCCACACGGAAGGCCTTCGGCGCCGGTAGCCGCCGGGCCCCTTGCAGCGCGTGGACCATCAGCCCTCCCAGCCAGGTGGATCGCCAGGGTGTGTCTCCATGACCAGGACGAGGGCCCCGACTCAGGACGCGCCGCACCCGGTCCGTGTAGAGCTGATGAGTCACCACGAGGTGTTGCAGAACCTGATTCACGGACCATCCCCCATCGGCCGGCACCACTGTCCGTCGCTCCGCACTCAGGGTATCCCGGTAGGCGATGGCCTCCTGCCGCAGACTCTCCATGGCTTCGCGCAAGGCGACATGGAGAACCTCCTGCGGCACCGGATGCGGCAGTCGGCGGCGGAAGAAGCCGGCGGCGGGAAGAGAGGTGTACCCGGGGGACATGGTGAGGGAAGATAGACGGACGGAGGACGCGGGACAGAGGACATGGCTCCCCCCGGTGCCCCCGCGCGGTTACGTTTCTCCCCTTATGCCTGGATATCGCGTGGCAGTCTGTGTGTCGGGGCGCGGGAGCAATCTCGCGGCCCTGATCGACGGGCTCCGGGGAACGGACGCCGGTGTGGTTCTGGTGCTGTCGAACCGGTCCGATGCCGGGGCCCTGGCGGTGGCGGAGGCCCACGCCATCCCCACCCACGTCTTCACCGACCCCGCCGATTCCGGAGAGTGGCTGCGGACGTTGGAAACAGGGCGGATCGACCTCGTGGTCCTGGCCGGCTATCTGAAGGTGGTGCCTCCGGACGTGACCGAGGAGTGGGCCGGCCGGATGATCAACATCCATCCCTCCCTTCTTCCCGCCCATGGTGGTGCCGGAATGTACGGGATGCGCGTCCACCGTGCCGTGCTTGCCGCCGGCGATCCGGTGAGCGGAGCGACCGTCCACCTGGTGACCCGGGAGTACGACCGGGGTCCGGTCCTCGGTCAGGAGCGTGTCCCCGTCCTGCCGGACGACACCCCGGAGGCCCTCGCGGCCCGGGTGCTCGCGGTCGAACATCCCCTCCTGGTCGCCGCCGTCCGCGCGGCGGCCCGGGCGGGCCGTCCCGTTCCCTTCACGACGTCTCCCGTTCCTTCCTCCCCCTGAGTCCGGACCCGCCATGCCTCGTGCGTTGATTTCCGTCAGTGACAAACGCGGGATCGTGGATTTTGCCCGGGGGCTGGTGACCCTGGGGTGGGACCTGGTGTCCACGGGCGGGACGGCGGCCACACTCCGGAAGGCCGGACTTCCGGTCACGTCGGTGGACACCATCACCGGGTTTCCGGAAATCCTGGACGGCCGGGTCAAGACCCTGCACCCCGCCATCCACGCCGGCCTCCTCGCCTGTGTCGACAATCCCAATCATGTCCAGACCCTGGCTGATCACGGCCTGCCGCTGTTCGACCTCGTGGCCGTCAACCTCTATCCGTTTCAGGCCACCGTGGCCAATCCCTCCGTGTCGTTCGAGAACGCCATCGAGAACATCGACGTGGGAGGGCCCACGATGCTGCGGGCCGCGGCCAAGAACCACACCCGCGTGGTGCCCGTGGTCAATCCGGTGGACTATTCCCGCATTCTGGAGATGCTGCGTGGGGGGGGAGTCCCGCCGGAGTGTCGCCGCGAGCTGGCGGCGAAGGTCTTCACCCATGTCGCCGATTACGACGCGGCGATCGCACGGTATCTGACCGTGCATGAGGATGGGCTCCCGAGCCGGCTCAACCTGTCCCTGGAACGGAAGCAGACTCTCCGGTACGGCGAGAACCCCTCACAGCGCGCCGCTCTCTACGTGTCCGAGGAGCCCCGGGGTTTCGGGGACATGCACCAGCTCCAGGGCAAGGAACTCTCCTTCAACAACCTGCTCGACATGGACGCCGCCGTGCAGGTGCTGACCGCCTGGCCTCACACCCCCGCCTGCGTCATTGTCAAGCACACCACGCCTTGTGGCGTGGCCACCGGCCGCACCGCCCTGGAGGCCCTCACCCGGGCCCGGGAGACCGACCCGGTCTCCTCGTTCGGATCGGTGATCGGCCTCAACACCGCCGTGGACCGGCCGGTCGCCGAGGCCCTGGACGACCTCTTCGTGGAGGTGGTCGTGGCCCCCTCGGTCAGCGGAGAGGCGCGCGAGGTCTTCCGGCGAAAGAAGAACCTGCGGGTGGTGGAGGTGCCGGTGGCCACCGTGCCCGGAACACTGGATTGGAAGCGGGTCCGGGGAGGGTTCCTCATCCAGGACCGGTTCATCGTCGATCCGAGCGAAGAGGGGTGGAAGGTGGTGACGACCCGCATGCCCACCCCCGAGGAGTGGGAGGACCTCCGGTTTGCCTGGGCCGCCGTGGCGGGGGTGAAGTCCAACGCCATCCTCCTGGCGCGCCAGCAACGAGCCATCGGAATCGGGGCCGGTCAGATGAGCCGCGTCGATGCCACCTTCCTGGCGGTCCACAAGGCCCGGGAGGCCAAGCACCCTCTCGCTGGAGCCGTCCTGGCCTCCGACGCCTTCTTCCCCTTTCCGGACGGGGTGGAGGTCGCCGCGGAAGCCGGGATCGCGGCCTGCATCCAACCGGGCGGTTCCATTCGCGACGCCGACGTGATCGCCGCGGCGGACCGCCTCGGGATGGCCATGGTGTGCACCGGCATCCGCCAGTTCCGTCATTAGACCACGTGACGACACCTTTCGAAACGAGCCCATGACCACGCCTCTCGCAGACCCGGCCCCGGACCTCCGCGGCTCCCCTCCCTATGGATGGGCCGCCGCCGTCAGCGTCGCCATCCTGGCGATCTACGTCGTGACCCTCGGGCCGACCACCGCCTTCTGGGACACGCCGGAGTACATCGCGGCCGCCAAGGTCCTGGGGATCCCCCACCCTCCGGGGAACCCTCTCTTCGTCGTCCTGGCGCACGTGTTCGGGCTGCTTCCGCTCGCAGCGTCCTATGCCGAGCGGATCAACCTCTTCGCCGCCGTCACCAGCAGCCTCGCGGCCGGGCTCTGGTTTCTGGTGGCCGAGCGGTGGCTGAGGAGCATCGTGCCGTGGCGGGGAGCCCGGCTGGCAGCGGCCTTCGCGGGCATTCTCGTCGGGGCCACGGCCTGGACGGTCTGGAACCAGTCGACGGTGAACGAGAAGGTCTACACCGTGTCCCTCCTCTCCATCGCGCTGGTGATGTGGTTGGCGGTCCACTGGGCGGACGACCGGTCCGGTGCCCATCGGGACCGGTGGCTCATCATGATCGGATATGTCCTCACGCTCTCCTCCACCAATCACATGATGGGAGTTCTGGTGGCTCCCGCCGTGGCCCTGTATGTCCTCTGGACCGATTGGCGCGAGGCGGTCCGGCCCTGGGTTCTCCTCCTGGGCTGGACGACCCTGGTGGCGGTGACCGGCGTCTGGACCGGGGCGGTGTCGGGCGACACCGCCGGCATCGCGGCAGGGGTCGTGGCCCTCGGCCTCCTCGTCTGGGCGGTGTCGAAGGATCCCCGGAGCTGGATGCCATGGCTCGTCGTCCTGGCGGTGGTGGTGGGCGTTTCCCTCAACTATATCTTCCTTCCCCTGCGCGCCGGCCAGTTCCCGGCGATCAATGAGGGGGAACCCACCACCTGGAATGCCCTGCTCGACGTGCTCAACCGCGCCCAGTACGGCAAGCCCTCGGTCATGCTGCGGCAGGCCGACCTCGTGGGCCAATTCGCGAACTACTGGCAGTACTGGACCTGGCAATTCGCGCGCGACTGGCCGGCACTCTCCCGGCTCGCCACCGCGTTCTTCACCCTGCTCGGCGTGGGCGGTCTCCTGGCCCTGATCAAGAGGGACCGGCGGGCGGGACTCGCGGCTCTCGTCCTCTTCGGAACGTTGTCCGTCCTGCTCGTGTTTTACCTGAACTTCAAGTACGGGTTCTCGATGTATCCCGACCGGCCCTCGCTCCCCCGCGAGGTCCGTGAGCGCGACTACTTCTTCGTCGCGTCGTTCGCCTTCTTCGGGACTCTGCTGGCCCTGGGCTTCGGTGCGGTGATCCGATGGCTCGCCGAGGCGATCGGCGATGGGTTGGGGAAGACGGCCGCCCAGGCGTGGCCCCTCGCTACTCCGGTACTTCTCCTGGCCTTCATCCCGCTGGCCGGCAACCGGCTGACCGCGAGCCGGGCGCACGAAACAACCCCGCGTGACTTTGCCGTCGACCTGCTGGAGTCGGTGGAGCCCTACGGTATTCTCATCACCGCGGGCGACAACGACACCTTTCCCCTCTGGTTTGCCCAGGAGGTGCTCGGCGTGCGGCAGGACGTGACGCTGGCAAACCTCTCGCTCATGAACACCGAGTGGCATCTGAAGCAGATCAGCCGCCGGCAGACGCCCCCGTTCGACAGCGCATCCGCCGCCGGCATCTGGCAGGAGATGGCCGATCAGATCGGTCCCCCTCCCCCTCGGCCAGCGCTCGACCTGCCGGAGGACGAGATCGACAGCCTCCCGGAGGTGATGCGGGCACCGGACGGAACCAACGGGTTGCGCTTCGGCGACATCACCATTCGGTTCGCGAGCGACATCCTCATGCGTGCCGATCTCGCCACGATCTTCCTGATCCGCGACAACCTCTCCACCCGGCCCATTTTCTTTGCCTGGAGCGCGGCAGGATACCCGGATGAAACCCTGGGCCTCACTCCGTACCTCGTGACCCACGGGCTGGTCCGGAAGCTGAACCCCACCCCCATCGTGGGGGACAGCACGGTGGTCATGAGCCCCGGCCTCGGGTGGGTGGATGTGGAACGGAGCCGGAAGCTCCTGTTCGAGACCTACCACTGGGAAAGCGCCGCCCGGGACCGGCCGCGCGGCTGGGTGGATCAACCCTCCCGGTCGATCCTCTCCCTCTACTCCGTGGTCTACGGGGGCCTGGCCGATACCTTCGCCATGCTGGGAGACAGCACCGCCTCGGCCCGTGCCGATTCGATCGGATCCGCCGTCCAGCGAGGACTCGCGCCCCGGCGGTGAGGCGCTCCGCCCCGACCTTCAGTTGCTCCCCCCATCGTCCGATGATCCCTGAACCGGAGGCATTCGCCTCCGGTTGCCCGCTGTGCACGTCCACCCCGAGGATCAACGACAGGGTTCCATGCAACACCTCCCCCTCGCCCTCGCTCAACCCGACATGGTCCTTGCCCGGCCGGTGCCGAATCCCAGCCAGCCGGACGGATTTCCCCTGTGCGGGGCGGGCACCGTCCTCACGCCGGGACTGATCGGCCAGCTCAGTTCGAGGGGGGTGGGCATGGTGTCGGTCGAAGGGCACCCGGTGACCCTGCCGGGGGAGCCCACCATCGAGGATCTGCTGGAGGCCCTCGATCGCCGATTTGCCCGTTCGGCTCAGGATCCCCGAATGGCCATGCTTCAGCGGTTGTTCCGGCAGCGCCTGACCCGGGCGCATGAGGCGACCCCATGACTGCTTCCACCCCCGAGGTCGGCGGGATATTCCGCACCGCCGAAACACTCCCCACCCTTCCAGGTGTCGTCCGGCGGCTCACCTTGATGGCGGACACCGGAACGGCCACGACCGAGGAAATGGCCCGGGTGGTGAACACCGACCAGGTGCTGGCCGGCAAGGTTCTCAAACTCGTCAACTCGGCCCTCTTCGGCTTTTCGGGACGCATTGCCACGGTCTCGGGAGCCATCATCCTGCTTGGCGTCAACGTGGTGAAGAGCCTCGCCGTCAGCAGTGCCGTGTTCGAGATCATGGAAAAGCATGTGCTCGGTCTCTGGACCCACTCCATGGGCGTGGCCGCGGCCGCCAATGTGCTGGCCACACGGCTGCGCCTCCCCGATGTGGAGGAGATCGCCACCGCCGGCCTGCTCCACGACATCGGCAAGGTGGTGGTCAAGCTCACCTATCCCAAGGAAACCGACCGGCTGGATGGTCTCGCGGAGTCGCGGGGAATCACCATGGTCGAGGCGGAGCGCCAGCATCTGGGTGTGGACCACGCCGAAATCGGAGGACGGGTGGCGAGACATTGGCGGCTACCCGACCGTCTGGTCGAGCCCATCGCCTTTCACCATGATGTGGCCCATTCCATCGCCCACCGGCAGCGCACGGCCGTGATCCATGTGGCAGACATCCTGATTCGCGGCTCGGCGTTCGACGGCACCGTCCAGACGACGGTGCCCACCCTCGATCCCGCAGGCTGGGAATCGTTGGACCTGAACGAGGCTCTCCTGGAGGCCGTGATCGAGGAGATGGAAGAGCGACTGGTGGATGTAACGAGTTTCTCCCTCGAGATGCAGTCGGGACATGGCCGGTCGTAGAATCGCCCTCCTGTGTCGGGACGCGGAGCTGGCCGAGCATCTGGCCATCCGACTCCAGAGCCGGGGAGACCACGTCATTCGCCTGACCGAAGGCTCCCAGATGCTCGGCATCATGTTTGCCGACCCCCCGAGCCTCGTGCTGATGGACCTGTCTCGTCCCGATGCCAGCAGCGCCACCCTGCTCCGCGACCTCCGGGATGACAGCTATTTCAGTTCCATCCCGATCATCGGGCTGGTGGAGGGGACGGCCCTGGAGGCCACGCAGTGGGGCTCCATGCCGATCGACGATTTTGTCACCCTGCCGATCCACTACCCGGAACTGTTCAGTCGGCTCGACCTGGCCGGGACACGCATTGCCCGGGTGTTCGACAACAACCCGCTGACCCGCCTCCCCGGGAATACGTCCATCCAGCGAGCCATCGAGCAGTCCCTGGGCACGGATGTCGCGATTGCCTACCTCGACATCGACAGGTTCAAGCCCTTCAACGATCACTACGGATTCGACCGGGGTGACGAAATCCTCCGCATGCTGGCACGGATCCTCTCCAACGCGGTGAAGGAAGGGTCACCCGGCGGATTCGTCGGTCACATCGGAGGGGATGACTTCGTCTTCATCGTCCCTCTCGATCGGATGGAAGCCACCTGTGAAACAATCATCGCCCGGTTCACCCTGGTCGTGACCGACTGTTTCCCCGCCGAGGACAGGGCACGAGGCCATTACGTGGCCAAGGACCGCCAGCGGCGCACCCGGCCCATTCCGTTCCCCTCGCTGTCCATCGGGGTGGTCCAGGCCCATCATCCTTCGGCGCGCCATGCGGCGGAACTCGTCGGGATCGCCACGGCGATGAAGAACGTCGCGAAGCGCTCGGCGGGAAGCTGCCACGTCGTCGACCGCCGCACCACCCTCGCGGCCGCCGTCCCCTGAGCCACTCGCCCCCCCCGCCTCTGGCCCCCGGCGCCCCGCCGTGGTATCCTCCCCCAGGACCACTCACTGGCACCCCCTGCCCCGGAGGCTCCATGCTGACTCTCGGATTCGAACTCGAACTTCCCACCGACCAGAGTGACGCGATCACCCAGGTCACCTCGGCGCTGCAAGCCGAAGGTTTCGGGGTCGTTTCGCGCATCGACATGCACACGACATTTCGAGAGAAGCTGAACGTCGACTTCCATCCCTACACCATCCTGGGCGTCTGCCAACCCTCACTCGCCCATCGCGCCCTCCAGCGCGAACCCGGCATCGGATTGATGCTCCCCTGCAACGTCACCGTCGAGGAAACTCCCGCGGGAACCACCCGGGTCCGGATCGCCAATCCCGACGGCGTCATGGCCGTGGGGGACTACCACGAGGATCCGGAAATCCGCGCCATCGCCGCCGATGCGCGTACTCGCCTCGAGCGGGTGATGGACTCCCTCGACGGCACAACCTGAGCCCCTTCCCCCATCACCATTACCCGCGCCGTTCCCATTGGGGCGGCGCGGTGCTCATGGGCTCCTTCCGGGGATCCCGGATCCGTGATGCCGTTAGCTTTCCCCCATGTCGTCCCGCACCCCGCGCATGAGCCCTCCGCCACTTCCCCCAGCCCTGCTCCCCATCGGGATCGTCGGGATCGGCCGCGCCGGCGCCCTCTTCGCCCGGGCCCTGGCACATGTCGGCATGCCCGTTCACGTCTGGACCCGGCACCCCGAGCACCTCCCGGCCGACCTGGCCGAGCTTAGTGAGCGGGATCTGGGAGCGCTTGCACGCCGGAGCCGCACCGTGATCATCGCCGTGACCGACCGGGCCATCGTCGAGGTCGCTGCCGCCATGAGGGCAGTGGTGGAGGACGACACGCCCCGAGCCTGGGTGCACCTGAGCGGGGCCCTCGGTGCCGGAATCCTCTCCCCCGTCGTGCCCCCCGGCGACACCATTGCGGCGATGCACCCCTTGCAGACCATCGCCCCCGACGCCGATCCCGCCATCCTCCAGGGTGCCCTCGCGGCCCTCGACGCACCCGATGACGCGGGCCTGACTCTCGCCTCCCGGCTCGCGCGGCTCCTGGGAATGCACCCGGTTCCCGTCCCCGCCGTGGTTCGGCCCGGATATCACGCGGCCGGAGCCCTCGCCTCCGGGGGGCTCGCCACGGTGCTGGTTACCGCGCGTGATATTCTTCGGGAATCCGGCCTTCCCGACCGGGAAGTCCGGGAGGGGCTGCGGACCATCGCGACCACGGCCCTCGAGGCGGCACTCGCGGACGACCCGGACCAGGGGTGGACCGGCCCTCTGGTCCGGGGCGACACGTCCACCCTCCGTGCCCAGCTCGAGGCCCTCGACCGCTTCCCCCCGGAGGTCTCCGATCTGTTCCGGGCCCTGATGCGCACCCTGCTCGCCCGGCTCGATCGGCATCCCACCCTCTCGGCCACTCCTCGCGATGCGGTCAGGGCCATGCTGACAGAGTCCCGCCGATGATCCGCGTCACCGCCCTCTCCGACCTCACCCGGGCCCTGACGGAGATGCGCTCGCGCGGCCTCCCGATCGGGCTGGTCCCGACCATGGGTGCCCTGCACGCCGGTCACTCCGCCCTGATCGAGGCGGCGCGCGACGCCGGTGATGCCCCCGTGGTCAGCGTGTTCGTGAACCCCACCCAGTTCGGCCCGGGCGAGGATTTCGAGCGCTACCCCCGGACCCCGGAGGAGGACGCGGCCCTCGCGCGGGACGCCGGATCCCAGGTGGTCTGGTCGCCCCCGGCCGAGGCGATCTACCCGCCGGGGGAAGCCACGCGGGTGCAGGTGGGTCCCCTCGCGGAGATCCTGGAGGGAGCCTACCGACCGGGACACTTCGACGGGGTGGCCACCGTGGTGGTAAAGCTGCTCGCCGCGACCGCGCCGGACCGGCTCTACCTGGGCGAGAAGGACTATCAACAGACGGTGGTCCTCCGCCAGGTCGTCCGGGATCTCTTCCTTCCCGTCTCTCTCGTGGTGGTTACCACGGTGAGGGATCCCGATGGCCTCGCTCTCAGCAGCCGCAACCGGTTCCTGTCTCCCTCCGATCGCGCTGATGCCCTCCGGATTCCGGAGGCCCTGGCACGAGCGGACGCGCTGGTGAAGGAGGGCGAGCGGCGTCCCCAGGCCATCGAGCGGGCGATGCAGGCCGTCCTCGAGGGCGGCGCATCACTCCGCACCGAGTATGCCGTGGTCCGAGACCTCTCGCTCGAACCGGTGGACGGAATCGCCGGACCGGTGCGCGCCCTGATCGCCGCGCGGGTCGGCACCACCCGCCTCCTCGACAACCGGTTGCTCGTTCCGTGAGGACACCCCTGACCGCCGACACGCTCCGCCAGGCGGCGGGGGGGGGAGGTCCTCCCCTCGTGATGGTGACCGCGTACGACGTCATGAGTGCCCGCCTCGCCGAGGCCGCGGGCGTGGATCTGATCCTGGTCGGGGACTCGGCGGGAATGGTCATGCTGGGATACGAGGACACCAGCGCCGTCACCATGGAGGAGATGCTCCTCTTCTGCCGGGCCGTGGCCCGCGGCGCCACTCGCACCCTGCTCATCGGGGATCTCCCCGCCCGGAGCTACGAATCGGGGGACGCCCTGGCGGTGGCCAACGCGGAGCGACTGGTGCGCGAGTCGGGGATGCACGCCATCAAGCTGGAGGGCGCCGGGCCGATGATTCCCCGGGTCCGCGCAGTGACCGCTGCCGGCATTCCGGTCATGGGGCACCTGGGGCTCCTGCCGCAGTCGGTCCACACGCCGGGGGGGTATCGGGCGCAGGCCCGCACCGCCTCCGAGGCGGAGGCCCTTCTCGACGATGCGCAGGCGCTGGAGGAGGCGGGGGCCGTGGCCGTCGTGCTGGAGGCGATCCCTCCCGAGGTGGCGGCGGCCGTCACCGAGCTCCTCACCATCCCCACGATCGGCATCGGGGCCGGGTCCCGGACCGATGGGCAGGTGCTGGTCTGGCACGATCTCCTGGGGATCACCCCTCCTCCGCATCCCCGCTTCGTGCGGCAGTACGCGGACCTCGCCCCGACGATCACCGACGCCCTCTCCCGCTATGCCACCGACGTCCGGTCCCGCGCCTTTCCGGCGGCGGAGCATGAGTACAGGATGTCGGAAACGGAGAAGGAGGTCTTCGAGCGGATGCTTCGTGGGAGGGGGGAGTCAGACTGAGGAACGGAGGTGGCGGGTCGTGTTTTCTCGTTATGCCGTGGTCAACGGGACGGGCAGCACGAACTACGTGAGTTCTTCCGGTATCTGGAACACCCGCTCCGCACGGAAGACGGTGAGAATTCGCACCTCGTCCTGCCCAGCGATGTATTGGTAGACCACCCGGTAGCTGCGCCACATCACCTCGCGAATGTCGCCCCGATTGATCAGGAACCATCCGGCCCATTTCCGGGAACTGACGGAGGCGTCCGGTCGCCCCGATCAACGCCCGCACTGTCAGCCAGGCATAGTGCTCCGAATCCTGAGCGATGTACGCGAAGATCGCCCCGAGATCGTCCCCGGCCTGAGGCGTCCAGCGGATGGGGGTCACGGGGTGAAGCGTTTGACGATATCATCATGAGGAATGAGCTTCCCTGCCTCGGCCTGAGCGATGCCCCGCTCAACCTTGGCCACAAAGACAAGGCGTTCGATCGCATCCTCGATGGTCGCGTTGGCCGGAAGGCCGTCTACAGCATCTAGGATTCGCTGCTTGAGGGGAGCGGTGCCGGTCATAGAGGCCGCCTCACAGGCAAAAGTACGATGCTTCAAATAAGCCAGGTTGGGGGTGGTCGGCAACTCGACTGGAATGACCCACGTGGAGTAGAGCAGCGGTATCGGTTCGGAGGGCATGGCAGAACACGATGGCGGTCAGCGGCTCGGCAACTCGAAGACCAGTACCGATACCTCGCCCCGGGCCATGTACAATCCCCGCAGCACCGCGTCGACCGCGAAGGACCCCGTGTTCGGCAGACCAGGGGCGGCCGATGCCTGGAGTGGCCGCGCGGTGTCATGAGCTCCGGATTCAGGATGTGGGGGCCACGTGGCGCATCATTTACCGGCTCGACCCGGAGGTCATCGTGATCGTCGACGTGTTCGCCAAGTAGACCTGCTGGCGCTCGGCGCCACGCCAAGAACATCGCCACCTCGATCACCCGCCGCCGGAAACCTCGCTCCGCCGTCTGAGGACTCTACGCGCCAGCCGGAGGGCCGTGTCGGGCATGACGCTCCGCTTCCCGTTGACGACCTCGTTGAGCCGGGGAAAGGAGACAACCAGGCGCGCCGCCAAGGCGGACTTCGTCATTCCCAGCGGCTTCAGAAACTCCTCCAGGAGCATTCGCCCGGGTGCGTCGGAGTGCGGTGCACGGGGCCGTGAGACCTGACCCCAGCAGACCCCGCGACCCCAGCCGACCCGGTGGCGTTTGGGGCCGACCTCCCCTAGGATTACACCGGGAGCGGTGGCAGAGGCCGGTCGATTGCGCCCGACTTGAAATCGGGTAGGCCCGCGAGGGTCTCGTGGGTTCGAATCCCACCCGCTCCGTTTTTTACCCCCGTCGGATACCCCGCTCGCACACCAGACGTGGCATGTTCCTGGCTCTTACCTGGCTGAAACCTCTACAGTCCGGGATGGCCAATTGTCGCATTCTTGTACAGATCGAACTGTCAACAGTACCCGCCCGGCCTCGCGGTCACTCGGACCTCTCCTGGCCCTGGCGCTTCCCCTCCTGTCGGCCGCCTGCGGAGCGACCACCGCACCCTCGGACAGCCTCCCGCTCGGAGCGGTGGCGATCACCCCGTCACGCGCTTATTCCGAATGGTTTGCCAGGACGGAGGCCTGCTCCGGGAGAACTGGCGAGTTATCAACAATTCAATTCTTTGTAGTACCAGGGGTTACAGCATTTTCCACAGACGCTGGAAACAAGGCAGGAATGTGGATAAAGGAGGGTGACCGGAGCAACATCGTGATCGCAGGAGCTTTCCAGGATCATGAAATGGTGGTTCGGCATGAAATGCTCCATGCCCTCATCGGAGCAGCGGGACACCCTGAGGGGATGTTCGAAGGCGCGTGCCGTTTGACGTGGGAAACATGGAACACCACAGGATGATGAATTGGCGCAACAACGTGCATTCTTGCTACACCATCAATTCAGCGACGTGAGGAACCAATGCGCCCGCAAGACAACATCGTGTTGCTGACACGCAACAAGCAGAACGTCCGGATTCTGGTTCGCAGAGGCGCCACCGAGGGAAGTTCGTACCAGGACTTTCTCAAGCGGATCCGCATCGGGGATCCTGGGGACTCCGGGCCCCCCGATCCGGCGTCCTCCCCCCCTTCGAAGGCCGGAATCACCCGACACGAGTGGTAAGGGTTGCCCCGAACGCCCGGTGCAGACACTTTTCCCCCCCGCATGGAGCGGTGGCCGAGAGGCTTAAGGCACCGGTTTGCTAAACCGACATAGGGGGTCAACCTCTATCGAGGGTTCGAATCCCTCCCGCTCCGCTTGAGGTCCGGCTCCGGAACATCGCACGGTGCGGTGGGTCCGGTCCGGCGCCCTCCCCCTCATCACCCCTGAAATGCCATGATTCGCGTCCGCTTTGCCCCGTCTCCCACCGGCTTTCTTCATGTCGGCGGCGCCCGCACCGCGTTGTACAACTGGCTCTTCGCCCGGAAGATGGGGGGAGTCCTGGTGCTGCGTATCGAGGACACCGACCGGGACCGGAGTTCCGAGGAGCACATCCGCGCCATCGTGGACGGCCTGACCTGGCTCGGGATCTCCTGGGACGAGGGGCCCACCTTCCAGGGCGCCCATGGCGACCAGCACCGGGCCGACGCGATGCGCCTGCTCGAGTCCGGCCGGGCCTATCGCTGTTTTTGCACTCCCGCCCAGCTCGAGGCCGATCGGGCCGCTGCCACCGCCGAGGGGGGAGACGCCTTCCGGTACAACGGCCGCTGTCGGAGCCTCCCGGTCGACCAGGCGGCGGAGAGGGCCCAGGAGGGCTCCCCCTTCACGGTCCGGCTCCTCATGCCCCGGGAGGAGCTCGCCTGGGACGATGCGGTCCACGGACGGATCTCCTTCCAGGGCGGCGACCTCGATGACTTCGTGATCCTCCGGACCGATGGATCTCCCATTTACAACCTCGCCGTCGTGTCCGACGACATCGCCATGGACATCACCCACGTCATCCGGGGTGACGATCACATCTCGAACACGCCCAAGCAGATCGCCATTTACCGGGGCCTGGGACGCACCCCCCCGGTCTTTGCCCATGTGCCGATGATCCACGGGACCGACGGCCGCAAGCTCTCGAAGCGCCACGGCGCCACCGCCGTGGGAGACTACCGGGACCAGGGCATCCTGCCGGAGGCGCTGCGGAATTTTCTCCTCCTCCTGGGATGGTCGAGCGGCGACGACACCGAGCTCTTCACCGAGGAGGAGATGATCGCCCGATTCTCTCTCGAGGGAATCCAGCGCAAGGCGGCGGTCTTCGACCCCACCAAGCTCGAGTGGATGAACGGGCAGTATCTGACCTCGCGGACCGCCGAGGACCTCGAACCGATCACCCGGCGGGAACTGGGCCGGCTCGGCGTGGACCCCGGCCCCCGCGACCTGCTCCCCCTCATTGGTGCCGTGCAGGGACGCGCCCGAACCACTCTCCAACTGGCCGAGCGGGTGGCCCTCCGGCTCGATCCGGGCCGGGCCATTCCGGACGAAAAGGTCGAGGCCCTGCGCCGCAAGCTCGGCCCCGCCTGGACCGGGCATGTCCAGAGCGTCCTCAACACTCTCGAGTCGATTCCCAAGGCCGAGTGGCAGGCGTCGCTTCTGTTGGAGCGCCTGACCGCCCTGGCGGAAGAGAGACGCGTGAAGCTGGGAGACATCATGCAGCCCATCCGCGCCATTCTCACCGGGACCACGGTCTCGGAACCGGTCAATGAACTCCTGGTGGTCATCGGGCAGGACACGTCCCTGCAACACCTCCGGAGAGCTCTCGCCCCCTGACCCGTGGCGGGGCCTACATCACCACGGACCGGTCGAACCGCCACGCCTGATCCAGAAACCGATCGAGCAACCCCTGGTCGATAAAGGCGTCGAGAGCCTCGCGCGTCGCCTCGGCGTTCATGCCCCAGATGGTGGCGCGGCGGAAGGGACCCTCGAAGGCCACCTGCAGATAGGAGCGCTCCTCGCGGCTCCACACCAGGGGGAGTATCCCGGCAAAGTACTGGGACACCGCGTTGGCCCCGGGCCCCCCCACGGCGATGGTCGGGCTCCGGTGGTAGTCCTCCCGTTGCATGTACCAGGCGTCCTGTACCACCAGGGCCCGGCGATAGTGGTGACCCCCGCCTCGGGTGTCGATCACCTGCCGCAGGTGGTACGCCAGCGGCTCGTCCTTCAGCTCCGCTGACAGACTCGCTCCGACCACCACCAGCACCGTTTCCACCGGGTCGATCAGTCTCATGGTCTCCGACTCAGGGAATCGCTTGGGTTGAGGCGGCTGTTCCTCTCGAATTCCCGCTGTCGCTCCCGTTCCAGACGGAGGAGCCGGACCTGCTCCTTGAACTCGGCAAGGGTCACGGCCCGACGGGCCGCGTAGGCCAGGTCGGCCCGCATCGCGTTGAATCGCCGGGCGTTCACCAGGTCGAACTGCCCTGCCGGGATGTCCAGCAGCGCCAGGAGGAAGGTCGGGATCTTGATCGGCCCCAGATAGAGGAACTGCTGGTCGAGGCCGACCTTCCCCACCCCGAGCTCCGTGGTCCAGGCCGGGAGGGCCGTGGCACGGGCATTCGCGAGGACCGAATCGAGGTAGGCCTGCACGAGGGCCGTCACGGCGCTGTCCACCAGCTCCGCGTGGGACCCCGAGAGCCGCTGGGCCAGGTCCCGTGGCGCCACCGGCAGGGGGTCGATCCATAACGGTCCCTCCCCGCGGGCCGGGCGGAGTCCGCCCCCGAGGGGCCGACGCGCCGAGGCGGCGGTATCCGGTCGCCGGGTCGGGGATGTCGGGCCCGTGGACAGTGCACTCTCGGTCATGGCCACTCGCGGCGAAGGGGCGGGGGGCGCCGACACCGGGAGCCGTTCCGAGGGGCGTTGGCGGACCGGGGGCGGTGAAGCCGTCTCCTCGACAACAGAGGACGGGCGAGGACCGACCGGGGGGAGGGGCACGTCTCGTCGTTCTCTCGGCAGGGGCACCAGCAGGACATCCCGGAGTTCTCGATTCCGAGCGGGAGGAGGCAGGTGCCCTTCGACGCGCACCAGCAGGAGGAGCCCGTGCAGGCACACACTGAGCAGGAGGGCCCATCGAGGCCACCGGGATGCGCGGAGGAGACCACCCCGTCCCCCGTCAGACCAGCGTCCCATGGGCAACTCCTGCCATCGAGCGCGCCACCCGTCCCAGCCGGCCGGCCGCATCGGCGAGACGCGGGCCATCCACGGTCAGGGCTATCCGAAAATAGCCCTCGCCACCCGGCCCGAATGCCGCCCCCGGGAGGACCACCACCCCCTCCTCCAGAAGGGCCCGGCGCGCAAAGGGTTCCGATGCCGCTCCGGCGGGCAGCGGCACCCAGAGGTACATCGCCGCCCGCGGTGTGTCGAGAACGAACCCTTCCGACCGGAGCGCGGCCAGAGCGGCATCCCGCCGATGCCGCAGGATCTCCCGCACCGGGGCCACCAGTTCCTCCGACCGATCGAGCGCCACGGCGGCGGCGGCCTGCAGGGCGGGAAATGGCCCGGTGTCGACATAGGTCTTGACCGCGGTCAGCGCGGCCACCAGTTCCCGGTTTCCCGTGGCCCAGCCGAGACGCCATCCGGTCATCGAGTAGGACTTGGAGAGGGAGAAGAACTCGATCGCCACCTCGCGGGCCCCGGGGATCTCCAGGATCGAGGGAGCCACATATCCGTCGAAGGTCAGCTCGCAATAGGCGTTGTCGTAGGCCAGGACGATGCCGTGCTCCCGGCAGACGGCGACGGTTCGCTCCAGGTAGTCCCGTGGAGCCACGGCCGCCGTGGGATTGTTCGGATAGTTCAGAAAGACCAGGCGAGTTCGGGTCAGCACGTCCGGGGGAAGGCGGTCGAGATGAACCAGATAGTCGTCCTCCCGCCGAAGCGGCACCCGGAACGGCTCCCCGCCCGCCAGGAGGGTTCCCCCCAGATAGGCCTGGTACCCCGGTTCGGGAATGATCGCCACGTCGCCCGGGTTCAGTACGGCGAGGGGAAGATGCGCGATCCCCTCCTTGCTGCCGAGAAGGAGGGCCACCTCGGAGACGGGATCCACCGTCACCTGGAAACGCCGCGCCATGAAGCGGCCGATCGCCTCCCGAAACTCGCGGACACCGAGCTGGAAGCCGTACTTGCTCCGGGCGGGGTCGAGCACCGCCGTCTGCAGGGCCTCCACCACCGGCGGTGGGGGAGGTGTGTCGTTGTCTCCCGCTCCAAGATCAATCAGATCCACTCCGTCGGCCCGGAGCCGGCGCGTGAGGGCCGGGACGTCCGCCAGGGGATACCCGGGAAGGCGCCGGACGCGATCGCTGGGTGTCATGCTTCCGCTCCGATCACGGGGTTCCGGAGGACGCCCACACCGGGAATCTCCACCTCCACCACATCACCCGCCGCGAACGGGGCGGTTCCGGCGGGCGTTCCCGTCAGAAGCAGGTCCCCTGGTTCGAGGGTCATGATCGCGCTGACCCAGGAAAGAAGAAAAGGGATGGGAAACACCATGTCGGTCGCTGGGGCCCGTTGCCGCTCCTCGCCGTTCACGCGGCAGATCACGATCAGGTCCCGCCAGGAGAGTCCTGTTGCCACCGCCGGTCCAACCGGACAAAAGGTGTCGAACCCCTTGGCGCGTCCCCACTGCGATTCCGCTCTCTGGAGGTCCCGCGCGGTCACGTCATTGGCACAGAGGAATCCGCCGATCCCCGCCTCGGCTTCCGGCTCCGTGGCACGCCGGAGGGTCCGCCCGATGACCACAGCAATCTCCGCCTCATACTCCACCCGGCTCGAGGCCGCCGGAAGGATGATCGGATCCCCGGGGCCGATGAGGGCGCTCGGAGGCTTGAGGAACAGCATCGGTGTCGTGGGCACTTCGTTTCCGAGTTCCCGCGCATGTTCCCGGTAGTTGCGTCCGACACAGACGACTTTCGACGGCCTCTGGTGCAGCGGTCCCATGGGACTCCTCGTCGGGGGTGTGCAGGAGGTACAGGTGAGGAATAATAGCGGGAGCGGACGGCGGATCAGCGAAGAGCGCCCACTCCATGCCGCGCAAAGAAGTCCTCACAGGCGGTCCGAATCGACGGCCAGGTGCCGGACAACCGGGTGGCCCGGGGAAGGCCGTCGAGGAGGAGGGGGCCGTAGCGGCGATGGAGGACCCGGGAGTCGAGGAGCAGCACCACGCCGACGTCCCGGGTGCTGCGGATCAGCCGTCCGAATCCCTGCTTCAGCTTGAGGGCGGCATGCGGCAGCAGGTAGCCGAAGAATCCATCCTCCCCCTGCTCGGCCAGGCGCTCCAGGCGGGCCGCGGTCATCGGCTCGCTCGGCACCTTGAAGGGAAGTTTGGTGAGCACCAGCCCCCGGAGGGCGCGACCCGGGACGTCGACCCCTTCCCAGAACGAATCGGTGCCCAGGAGCACGGCGTGCCCGCTCTCCCGGAATCGGCGAAGGAGCTGGTCCCGCTGGCCCTCGCCCTGAACCAGGAGGGGCCAGACCATGCCCGGCGCCCCGCGCAAGGCGCGCGCCGCGCGGCGGAGTGCCGCATGGCTGGTGAAGAGCACAAACAACCCGCCGTCGCTCGCAGCGGCCAGGTCCCGGACAACCTGGACGATCGCCGCATCGTGCCCCGCCTCATCCTCCCGCGGATCGGGGATGTCCGAGGGGATCCCGAACAGGCACTGGTTGGGATAGTCGAAGGGGGAGGGGAGGATCTCCCGGACGGTCACCGGGCTCGGCGTGGTGTGCAACCCGATCCGCGACTCCAGAAAGGTGAAATCGCCGCCGGCCGCGAGGGTGGCGCTGGTCAGGGTCACGGTCCGCACCCGGTCGAAGAGGAGCTCGCGCAGGACCGGAGCCAGATCGAGCGGGACCGCATGCAATCCGACCGCCTGTCCCCGGGCGCCGGCCCGTTCGATCCAGCGGACGGTCGGTTCCTCGTTCGCGGCGGGGCGCAGCGTTTTCGTGATCGCATCGGCGGAGGCCTCCAGGCGCCGGACCACGGCGCGCACCTCGGCCAGG
>JBGSKF010000040.1:0-25652 GCA_041741375.1 Gemmatimonadales bacterium
AACAAGATCCGTGTGCTGCAACGGCGGGCCTACGGCTACCGCGACGAGGAGTACCTGAAGCTGAAGATCATCGCAGCCTTCCTACCTCCCCTACCGAAAACGCACCTCAAATGACCCACACGAATCCGCGTAGACCCTGAACAATGAACAATGAACAATCACCAATGAACAATGACCAATGAACAGTTAACTGGGGACCGTTGGTAATGGATGGTCCTGGCAAGGGCAACCCAGCCTATGGGAAGGCATTCGCCTTGGCGATTCGTATTGTCAAACTCTGCCGGCGGATGAACGCGGGCAATCGGACTTTGTGCTCACCCGCCAACTCCTACGCAGTGGTACGTCAATCGGGGCGAACCTGGCGGAGGCCAATGGAGCGATCTCGAAGGCCGACTTTTCGGCCAAGGTCTCATTTGCCTACAAGGAGACCAAGGAAACGAAATACTGGCTCAACCTGCTCAAGGCCACCGGCGACATTTCAGAGGATGTACTTGCGAGCCACCTCGCTGATGCCGATGAGGTCGCTCGCATCCTGTTTTCCGTCCTCAAGACCACCAGAATCCGGGGGCGGAAACCGACGATCAATGAATGATCCTTGCTCATCGATCATTGTTCATTGTTGATTGTTCATTGTTGCGGGCCACTGTTGCGTGAGGCAGTGGAAGGCGCCGAGTCCCCAGATCAGGTCGTGGCAATCGATCGGGACGATGCGCCTCCCAGGAAAGAGGGGAGTGAGGACCTCCTCGGCCGCCCGCGTGGTCGGTGGGTCGTACGCGGGGAGGAGGACGACCTCGTTGCCGATGTAGAAATTGGCATAGCTCGCGGGAACCCGCTGTCCCTCGTACCAGAGCGGCGTCGGCATCGGGAGGGTCACGACCCGCAGAGGGGTCCCATCCTGGTCGGTCATCGCCTGGAGCCGCAGGTAGTTTTCCAGGAGGGGCGCGTAGTTCCGGTCCTCGGGGTTGTCCTCGAGCACCGTCACCACGGTGGTGGGATCGACGAACCGGGTGATGTCATCCACGTGCCCGTCGGTGTCGTCCCCCTCGATCCCGTCACCCAGCCAGAGGATCCGGGTCGCGCCGAGGTGATCGGAGAGGATCCGTTCGATGGCCTCCCGGGTGAGGCCCGGATTCCGGTTCGGGTTGAGGAGGCACGACTCGGTGGTCAGGAGTGTGCCCCGGCCGTTGACGTCGAACGCTCCCCCCTCCATGACAATCCCCGGATAGACCACCGGGATTCCGAGGTGCTCCGCGATCCGGTCGGGGATGACGTCATCCAGGTCGAACGGGGGATACTTTCCGCCCCAGGCGTTGTATCCCCAGTTGAGGATCAGCTCGTCGGTGTCCTCGCCGCGTCGTCGCTGGAGAAAGGTCGGACCGTGGTCCCGGCACCAGGCGTCGTTGGTGGGGAAGTGGTGAAAAAAAACGTTGGAAACGGAGACGTCAGCGTCCTCAAGTACCCGCCGCGCCGCGGACTCCATGCCTCCGCCCGCCACGTTGATGTGCACCTCCTCGCCCGGCGCCAGGTGCCGCACCATCTCGGCGATGACGGGGGGGATGCGCTCGAAGCGGCCGGGCCAGGAGGACTCCCGGTGGGGCCAGCTGAGCCAGGTGCCGCGGTGCCGTTCCCACTCGGCCGGCATCCGGAACCCGAGTTCCGCCGGGGTCTTCCCGGGGGGAAACGGCTCCGGTTCCATTCCCGGGGGCGCGTCCGGCGTGAGAGTCGTCACGCGTGCTCCTGGTCGATGTAGCGGCGGGTCAGGTCGCCGTAGGCATCGATCCGCCGGTCCCGGAGGAAGGGCCAGTGGGTGCGGGTCTCGTCCACCGCGGCGAGGTCCACGGGGACGACCAGCACCTCGTCCCCGGTGCCTGCGCGCTGCAGAATCCGCCCTCCGGGATCGGCCACGAAACTTCCGCCCCAGAATTCGATCCCGGCGCCGTCGCCCGAGCCCGGGTTGGCTTCGAACCCCACCCGGTTCACCGCCGCGACATGGACTCCATTGGCGATCGCGTGGCTTCGCTGCATGGTGATCCACGCGTCCTGCTGGCGTTCTCCGTACTCGGCCTTTTCCGCGGGAAGCCAGCCGATGGCCGTGGGATAGAAGAGGATCTCCGCCCCGGCGAGGGCGGTGAGGCGGGCCGCTTCGGGGTACCACTGATCCCAGCAGATCAGCACACCGATGCGCCCGAACCGTGTGTTCCAGACCCGGAATCCGAGATCCCCCGGGGTGAAATAGAACTTTTCGTAATACTGGGGATCGTCCGGGATGTGCATCTTCCGGTACTTGCCCAGGTAACTCCCGTCGGCATCGAAGATGGCCGCCGTGTTGTGGTAGAGCCCCTCGGCCCGCTTCTCGAAGAGAGATGCCACGAGGACGACACCCAGGTCCCCGGCGACAGTGGCGAGGGTGGCCGTTTCCGGTCCCGGAATCGGATGAGCCAACCCGAAATGCTCATGCCGCTCGGTCTGGCAGAAGTAGGGGCTCCGGTACAGCTCCTGCAGGCAGACGATCTGGGCTCCGCGCCCGGCGGCCTCCTGCACTCCGTGGAGGGCACGTGTCGTGTTCTCCTCGGGGTCCGCGGTGCAGTGCATCTGGACCAGGCCGAGGCGGACGATGCGGGTGTCGGTCATGGCGGAAAGATAACGGGCTGAGTCCCGGGGGCTTCGGCCCGGGGGCTTCGGCCCGGGGCCCTCGCGTCAAGCAAGTTTGTGAATTATTTCACAAAGTAGCACCTCGTTCAGACACCACCTCGCCGCCCCCGAAAGCCAACCACACAAAGCTGGGGGGGAGCCGAAACCAGGATGGTGGGAAATTGGATCTGGCGCGCCACTCCGTTTCGTCCTAGTATTGAGATGGTCGTATCAGCTACCCAGGCAGGAGGTGGAACATGCGAGTCCGTGTCGCGGTTGTGGTCGCCCTGATCGCCGGGAGCCTCGCCGCTCCGGCAGTCCGGGCCCAAGGCGGGGGGGTGGACAGTCTCTACGCCTCCATCCGAGCGGCGGCTGCCCGGAGTTCTCAGCCCGGCCTGGTGTATCTCCGGGCCGCGCGGGACCTCCTCGCGGAGGGTCGCCTGGAGGGAATGGACCCCTGGTACCACGGGGCCGTGTTCAACGATACGGTGTCGCTCTCCGAGTATGCCCGGGATCTCAGTCCGATCTGGACTCCGGACGAGGAGCGGATCTTCTGGAGTTCGCAGGGCGAGGATCGGGTCTCCTTCCTTCACAGGTTCTGGCAGATCCGGGAGTCGCCGCTCCACCGGGCTGGGGAGCGTGCGGCGGAACACTACCGGCGGATCAGCTATGCTCTTTTACAGTATCCGCGACCCGAGGTGGAGCGCACCTATGAGCATTGGGAAAAGGTCCGCACGCCTCCCGCTCTCTTCGATGATCGGGGGTTGATCTACGTCCGGCACGGTCCACCGGCGAGGCGCTATGCCTCCGCAGATGCCCGGATGGAGGCGGAACCCTCCTCCGGGATCGACCCGACCGAGGTTGTGGTGAACACCCCCGGGTCTCCTCCCCTCCCGACGGCGGGGGAGGTACGAGTCCGGGGCAGTGAGGACGCGGTGATCGGGCCGTTCCTCCCCCCGGTGGAAACCTGGTGGTACGAGGGGCAGCAGCCGTTCCAGGTCTTTTTCCGTGCCTGTGCCGCCTACCGCTCCGCCAACCGCTTCGAGCGCCAGGTCTGCAGTCCCAGGGACCGGGACTTCCGCCTGCTGCAGAACGGGTTGGAGGTCTTTGCCCCGATGCCCAGCCTCCTTCCGGCAACGCGGAACGAGCTCGGTTCCCGGCGACGGATCGATGGGGGCGGAGCCCGGTATCCGGCGCTGGATGAGATCCGTGCCGTGGCCACGGGGCAGGTTCACCTGATTTCGGAAACGGGTGTGGCCGGGAATGAGTTCCATCGCCGGGCCCGGGCCATTCAGCAGGGGGAGGAGTGGGTCGAGCGCGGCCTTGGTTCGGAGACCTTCGCATTCAATTTCCCGAACCGGGCCGGCGGGCGCGCCGAGGTGATGGCGATCGGGGTGGACAATGGGGTGACCATGGCGCATGTGGCCTATGCGGTGAAGGCGGAGGATCTGGTGGGGCGGGAGGGGGAGGACCGGTTCACCCGGTTCCCCGTCACCGTGCGGATTCTGTTGCGCAGTGAGGACGGCACGATCGTGGGCCGGAAGGTGGTCCGGCGCGCGGTGAGCCTCCCGCGGCCCCTGGGAGGACGGTTCGTCCAGGGGGTCGAATCGATCCCGGTGCTCTCCGCCGTCCGTACAGCAGAGGTGGTGGTCGAGGAGGATGTGGAGCACGGCATGCATGTTGTGTTCTCCGACCTCCGGACCCCGTCCCTCGAGGACCCGCGCCCGGCGCTCAGCGACCTCGTCGTGGGGTCGAAGCGCTGGGGGCTCCACTGGAACGCCGGCGCCGACACGGTCTGGTTCAGCCCCAGCGCCCGGTTCCATCCCCTCGAACCGATGGAAGTGGCGTTCGAGGTCTATGGCATCCCCGCGGGGAATGCGTTCCGCAGCGAGGTCCAGGTGGTCAAGAAGAGGGGCGGGCTGGTGGGACTCGTGGGTGGCGATGACGTCCGGTTCACCCTCGGGTTCTCGGAGGTCTCCTCGGGCGCGCTGCACCGGGTCCGCCGTACCCTCAACGTGGAACGGCTGGAAGAGGGGGACTACCTCGTGATCGTGGCGGTCGAGGGGCCGGACGGGGAACTCCTCCGGCGCGAGACCGAGGTGCACATCCACAATCCCTGAACCCGGGGTGCCCGCGCGTCGGGTCATCGACAGCTCGGTCCTGGGGAGGCCAGGCTGTCATGGCGAGGGCCCGCAGGGCCCGTGGCAATCCCGTGAGCCCCTACCGACCCGATCATACGCGAGGTCGGTCATCGTGCCACAGCCGGACCCTCCGACTCCTGCGATTCACCACCGACGCCAGCCTCCGCTCACGAGATCGCCACGGCGGCGTTGCCGTCTCGTGCTGACCGCCTGATCCATGGACTCGGGGACGCGCGAATGGCCCCTACCCATGGATTCCCGCGTTCCTCTAGTCGCCCCGGAGTGTCTCCAGGGGATCGGCACGGGTGGCCTGGCGGGCAGGCCACCAGGAGGCCGCGACGGTCACGACCAGCAGGAGTGCGGTCACGGCGGCGAGGGTCACGGCGTCCTGGGCCGGCACTCCGTAGATCACCGTCCGGAGAACGCCGGCCATCATCAGGAATGCGGTGACACCCGCCGCCAGACCCGCCAGGGTCAACAGTAGTCCCTCCCGGATCACCATGCGTCGCAAGGAATCGGGCCTGGCTCCCAGAGCGATGCGCAGGCCCAGTTCCTGGCGGCGTGCCCGAACCCCCTGCACCAGAAGGCCGAAGAGGCCCACCGCCGTCAGGACGAGCGCAATGGCCGCGAAGGAGGCCATCAACACCATGGCAAAACGGCGCGGGGCCATCGAGGTTCGGAGGGCAACGCCGAGGTCGAGTGCGCCTTCGACCGGAGAGCCGGGGACGAGTTCCTGAACCGCCTGGATCGCGTCGGGGATGGTACCGGGGCCGACGGCGTCGTGCCGGGTCAGCAGATAGAGGGATCCCGTCGGCTCCTGCGCGTGAGGCAGAAACACGATCGGACCCGGGGGAGCCGTCGGGGCGCCGAAGCGAACGTCTCCCACGATGCCGACGACACGGCGGGCTCGGGGCGGTGCGGAGTAGGAGACATTCACGATCTGGTTCAGCGGGCTCCGGTCGGGAAAGAGCAGGCGTGCCGCGGACTGGTTCAGGATCACCACCAGTTCGCCGGCGCTCCGGTCCTCGGGGCCGAATGCCCGCCCCTGAAGGACCGGAACTCCCGTCGCTGCCAACAGGCCAGGCGTTCCGATGACGGCGCGCATCGTCACCTCCACGTCGGATCCGGGCCGGTTCACGCGAGCCTGCTCGTTTCCGATGCCAGGGGCCAGGGGCAGGGAAGAGGTCAGCGCCGCGTGGGACACTCCGGGCCGGGCCGCGAGGAACTCCGCAGCCTCACGCCCGAATGCTTCGCGCGCCTCCTCGGTCGGGAAGAATTGCCAGACATGCCCTTCGATGGCGATCAAACCCTCCGGCTGGTACCCCAGGTCCTCCCTCTGAATCGCCATCCAGCTCCGCACCAGCAACCCGCCCGACCCGAGGAGCAGGAATGCAAGGGCAACCTGTATGCCGACCAGCGCCATCCGGATCCGCCGGCCGCCGCCCCCCCACGGGGAGGCACCCACCCCGGGCGCCATCCGCAGGCTTGACCCCACCAGAGACCGGAAGGGGAGAATGGCCAGGACGAGCGTCGTGACCAGGACCGACGCCAGCACCAGGAGTCCCAATCGGCCGTCGAGAGCCAGTTCGGAAAGCCGGGGAAGGTCGGCCGGGGCCAGTTGCCGGAACACACGAAGCCCCACGGCGCCCAATCCGAACCCGGCGGCCCCCGCCAGGGTGGCGAGGGCGACCGCCTCGGTAGCCATCTGTCGCACGATGCGGCCTCGGCCCGCGCCGACGCTGGCGCGAATCGCCAACTCGCGCTGCCGCTCCAGGGTGTCGGCGGCCATCAGCCCCGCCGCATTGACCGAGGAGGTGAGCAGGAGAAGGATGGCGCCGAGAGCCAGGAGCGAGATCCCCGTGCGGACGTTGCCTGTGAGGGAGTTCCGCAGAGGGATGACCCGCAACTCGCGGGCGGTTTGCGCCCCCACGATGCGCGCGTCACTCCGGCGGGCCGCCTCCCGGAGTTCGGCAACTCCCCTCTCGGGCGGGACCCCCGGAGCAAGACGACCGAAAGTGGGGAGGTAGTCGGACCGCCGGTTCTCTCGTGCGCGCGCGGCGATCCGGGTGGCGGTGAGGAAGTGCCTTCCCTCGAGAAAGGGAAAGTCATGGGGCAGCACTCCCACCAGCGTGACGGGATCCCCCTCGAGCAGGAGGGGGCGTCCCACGCGGGAGGCGTCACCACCAAGACGGGTCATGAAGAACTCATGACTGACCACCACGACCGGAGGCGCACCCGGAGCGTAGTCCGGCGTCTGAAGCAGCCGCCCGTGGGCAGGACGGACCTGAAACACATCGAAGAATCCGCTCGTCACGCGCCAGGTGGCGATCGAGTGGGGGACGCCGTTGAGAGGGAAACTGAGGCTCCACGGCTCCGCGGCCGTGATCACCTCGAAGCTTCTCGACTCCTCCACCAGATCCTGAATCGTTCCGGGAGCCAGACCGGTGAGCAGATCCGGATTGTCGGCCGGGGAACGCCAGATGGTCATCACACGGTCGGGTTCCGCCAGGGGAAGAGGCCGAAGCAAGATGACATCCGCCGCTCCGGCAAACGTCATGACGGTTCCGGTTCCCAGGGCCAGCGTGAGGACGAGCAGGGCGAAGAAGAGTGGCGTGCGTGCCATCCGGCGAAGGGAGAAGCGGATGTCGTGCTGGAGATCTCGGAGGATGAACATGAGACGGGTCTCCCGGGCGGAACGGTGATCGATGCGATAGAGCGCGTGGCGAAGCCGGGTCACATCCCCGAGCCGAGCCTCGGCCCGGGCCCGGGCTGCGTCCTCGGAGAGTCCCTGGCGCACAAGGGCTTCGATGCTCGCGCTGAGATGGAACGCGATTTCGTCGTCGATGTCCTCGCGGAGCTGGCGAGGCGGCGGAGTGGGAAACCGGAAACGCGCCACGGGCGGATCACCCGTGGCTCAGGAGCTCGGCCACGGCGCCGGCGTACCGATTCCAGAGGGCGACCTCCTTCCGAAGCTGCGCCCGGCCCGTGGGGGTGAGAGCATAGAACTTTGCGCGCCGGTTGTTGAGCGAGGTGCCCCAGTGGCTCTCCAGGTACTTCCGATGCTCGAGCCGGTGTAGAGCCTGATAGAGGGCTCCCTCCTCGACCTGAATGGTCCCGCCGGACCGGTCCTCGATCAACCGGGCGATGCCATACCCGTGCTCCGGGTTCCAGGACGCGGCCTTGAGGACGAGGAAATCGAGCGTGCCGGGGAGGATCGGGATCGGTGGGGACATGCGGGCTCCGGTCGGGCAGGGGTGTTCCCATCAGCGTCTCAGGGGAAGCTACCCTTCGTTCCCTCCGGAGGCAAGGTGTTCGGGGTCGGGGCCTCAGCCGACGGGGTCCTCCGGGGGAGCCAGGTGCATCTCGGCCTTCCCCCGGTGGCCCGGCCACCGGAGGACCACCGCGGTCCCTTGGACCGTTCGCTCCGCGCCCTGCTCCGAGCGCGCGACGGTCTCCACCGGATACTCCCAGCGTTCCGCGGCCGGTGCCTCGATGCGCACCGCCGGGCGGGTGGAGACTTCCGTGCTGAACCACCCCTCGCAGGGGGGCCAGGTCCAGGACACCGTCAACGTCCCCTCGGGGTGAATCGTCACTTCCTTTTGCAGCGTTGGCCAGGAGAACCGGGCCACGAGGGCTCCGTGCTCTCCTGTCACCGTCGCCTTGTCGAGCAGTGTCTCGCCATGCCAGGTTCGGAGCACCGGGATGAGCCCGGTTTCGAAATCATTCGCCGTGGCATGGTCCGGAAGGAGACGGTCCACCCCGAGGGCCCGGGAGAGATCGTCCACCGGCGGCAACTCGCCGGAGGGACCGGTGGCCTCCAGGTGGTGAATGCTGGGGATGCCATCGGTGGGTTCCCCCGGGATGTCCTCCGTTCGCAGGTGTGATGCCTCTCGACGGCGGGTGAGCACGTCGGCGTAGTTGCGGTGGTGGCGGAAGATGGTCCATTCCTCGATGCTCCCTCCGCGTTCCCCGCTGAGCACCACCGCGCACTGCTCCCCGGAGACAGACAGCTCCTCGATCCCGTCTCCATCCACATCCTCCCACGCGTGCGCCAAAGGCATCCCCCTGCGCAGTTCCTCCTCGGCCCGGGCCAGGTTGCTCCAGATTCCGTCGCGAAGATGGGGCAGGTAGAGTCCGCCGAAGACCCCGTGCCAGTAGGCGTCGTTGCATTGGGCTCGTCCGATGGCGCGCCGGACGGCGGGGACGTCCCCTCGGGCGCGGCAAAGCCGGGAGAGCCGCTGCATCTTCTTGTGCATCCGGTTGGATTCGGGATACTTCGCCAGGAAGAACTTCCAATGGGAGCCCCGGACGAGGGCCCCCTCGGGTCCGGCCATCCGCTGGGGGCCGAGTTCGCGCTCCAGGGCGGCGAGCCGTCCGGCGGCCACGGTGGGAAGCGACCAACCCTCCATCTCGCGGTAGGATGCCGCGGGCAGGTAGGTCAGCCCCGCCGGGGTCACCTCGGCCACCGCCTGGGCCATGGTCACGAGGCGCAGGGTGCCCTCCGTTACGAGGGATTGGAGGGTCCTCCCGAAGTCGGCGAACCAGCCACGGTCGTACACCCACTCCCGGGTTCCGGGCCAGCCCCCGAACTTCTCGCCATCGTCCGCCAGGATGGCGAGAGGGTGACCGTCCGCGGCCAGGGTGCGAATCATGTCCGCGAACTCCGCGGGGGGCCGGAAAGGGAGGAGGTATCGGAGGCGCTCGTCGATCGGGAGCACGGTGATGGGGATGCCGTCCGCCTCGGTGCGCCAGGGCCGGTGAAGATCCTCCCGTTCGTGACCGGCCACGAGGAAGTGGCGATCATCGGTCAGGACATGGGTGACGCCGGCCCGGCCCAGTTCCGCCGGCAGGTCGGGTTCCCATACCCTCTCCGTGAGCCAGAGCCCCCGGGCATCGACGCCGAATCGTCGGTGCAGGGCGTCCCGCATCGTCATGATCTGTTCGATCCGGTCCTCCCGGAGCAGCATCGCCAGAATCGGCTCATCGTATCCGGAGAGCAGCAATTCGACCTGGCCCGCCGACGCGAGGGAGCCGATGTCATCGAGGAAACGGCGTCCGTCGGGGCGGGTCTCGAGCCAGAACAGCAGAGGCCCCGAGAGGTGGAGTGTGAGCGGGAGGCACTCTTCCCGGCGAAGCGTGTCGAGCAGGGGGCGATACACGTTCCGGAGGTGATCCTCGAACACGATGTCGAAGTTTCCCACCGGCTGGTGGAGGTGGAGGCCGAAGGCGAAGCGAACGGGATCAGTCATCGGGGGCCGTCGTCGCGAAGAGGGCGGCGTCAAGGGTGAAGGCATCGGCAAAGCGAGCCAGCGACGCGCGAACTGCCGCCGAGGCGTTCCGGACCCGGTGGAAGAAGAGTGTTTGGGCCTCGAAGGGGATCGCGACGTCCTCCAACGTGAGAAGGTCCACTGCACGCTGCAGGGAGTGAGGATCCAGGGGATCTGTCTGCACCAGGCGGACCAGGGCGCGGGCCGCCGTGCTGCCTTCGTCGGACTCACCGGTGCAGAAGGCGTCCCATTCGGAGGGGGAGAGGACCTGGCGACGCAGAGCCGGGATCCACCGTCGGCGCAAGTCGTGACGGGTGACTTCGGGGAAGTCTGCGAAGGACAGGCGTCCGTGCCAGGCATCTCCGGCGACGAGGCAGGTGACGCCAGGCCCGGGGGAGGGCGGAACTTCCACCTGCCATGCCTGGTGCGCCCCGGTTCGGGTGTCCTCGACCTGGAGCATCCCGTCGGGCTGACGGCTCACGGCCCAGGCGCCGATTCGGTCCGGGAGCGCCCCGGTCACGGCCTCGGTGACGGCGGCGGCTCCCGCGATCCGGGGTTCCGGAGGGACGCTTCCGCGGATGTGGTGACGCCACACAGACCCCGCCGAGGGGACGAGCGGGTCGTTGCCGCGGGCCGTGTCGAGGATCTGCAGAAAGGGAGGTTCGGTGTCCCGCCACCCTCCCAGGTCGACCGCGCGCGCCGCATAGCGAAGACAGATCAAGGTTTCCAGCCCGGCCACGTCGTCAAAGAACCACCCGCAGGATGTGTACATCCGAAGCAGGTTGCGCTCCATCTCCAGCAGTTCCCTCAGACGGGAAGGCAGGGTGGCGGCCGGAGGGCGTCCTTCCAGCTCATCGCGGGCCGCATCCGGGTTGGGAACCCAGGCTCGCATCTCGTCCCGTGAGCGCGTCAGCAACACCTGCCGCAGGTGATCGAGGGCGTGGCGGAGGGGGGTCCGCCATGACTGGTCGGTTCCCTGGACCAATCGGCAGCCACAGTTCCTCTGCCACCGGCCGACGCCGTGCGCACAACTCCACGACGAGGGTCCGATGAGGCGAGCCTCGGTTCGCGGGGCGTGGCGCGCCAGGAGCGATCCGAAGTTCTCGACCCGCACGCCGGGATCGCGGTCGACCCGTTCCAGCATCCGGGCAAGGGCCATCTCTCCGAAAGGATGGTGGTGCCCCCACGTTTCGCCGTCGGCCGCGAGACTGGTGGCCGTGGGCCCGTGTCCGGTTCGGCCGCGGTGGAGCATCCGATCGGCCCACGCCTCCGCGTTCCGGACGAGCGGGCCGAAGGCCACCTCGTGGGCGAGGGGGCCGTCGTACACCATGAGGGCCATTTCCCGCCCGCCCCCGGCGCGGAACCGAAGCGGGAGCCCGTCCTCGGGGGGATTCTCCACCTGATGGGGTGCCAGGATGGTGAAGGCAATCCCCTCCTCGGCGAGTGCCACGAGGGTGTCCTCGTCCGCGGCCGTTTCCGGGAGCCACATCCCCTCGGGGTGGCGACCGAATCGCCGGCGGAAATCGGCGATTCCCCAGCGAATTTCGGTGCGGCGATCGTCCGGGGAGGCCAGCGGAAGGATGACGTGATGAAAGGGCATGGCCACGGCATTGCCCACGCCCAGGCGAAGGCGGCTCTCCTCGTCGGCGGCCACCAGGGCGGCGACCACGTCGGGGGCATGCGCGTCCAACCACTCGAACAGCGTCGGACCGACGTTGAAACTCATGTGCCGGTAGGTGCTCCGGATGTCCCGGATCCGGCCGGCGGGCGTGAGCAGGCGCGCGGCGGCCAGCGGGCGATAGCAGTCCAGTGTGATGCGCGTGTTCCAATCATGGAACGGGAGTGCCGAGTGCTCCTGTTCCACCAGGTCGAGCCACGGATCCTCCCGGGGCGGCTGGTACAGGTGGGCGTGCACGATGACGGAGTGGCGGGGCATGGAGGGATCGTCGGTCTCGGCCCGCTATGGAGTCGGCGGGCCGGCCAGGGCAAATCGGAGTGCCGTCATCACGTCGGGGAAGCAGTCGTTCTTCCTCCGGGATGCGGCGAGCGCGTCTGCAGCGCCGTCCCAGGTCTCGGGGGGTTGCTCCAGGAATCCGATCAGGGTTTCCGCACTGCCGGCGTGGCCGAGAAAACGTTCCTCGGCGTAATCGCCGACGGCCCCGGTGCTGATGATGAACTGCCAGTCCGAGCTCTGGGCCAGCACCATCTCCCGGGCGGCCTGGGAGAGAAGGGGCTCGGCCCGGAGGTCGTTGACGTGTCGCCGGGCCACGGACCAGAACCGTCGTTCGATCTCCCAGAGCCGCTCCCAGGTCCAGAGAGTCCGGGGATTCAGCCACATTCGGAAGTCACCCGCCTCACCCCAGCTCCCTTCGGCGATCTGCAGACGATGCCGGGGGGGGACGGCCGCCAGGTGCGCGGAGGCGGCGGCAGGCAGGGGAATCGAGTGCTCGGCGAGAGCCCGGTAGAGGTCGCGGAGGAAATCGGGGCCCTCGAACCACCAATGTCCGAACAACTCGGTGTCGAACGGGATGGCGATGACATCGACCGGATCCCCCTCGTGGTCTCCGGCGATCTCCTCCAGCAGCCGGGCAAAGTGCCGGGCGTGGACGTGGGCCCGGGCCCGTCCCACATTGCGGTCATAGGGAAGCTTCTCCCCGAGGTCCGTGTCGGCGCTGGTCACCCGCCAGAGCTTGAGGCCGCCCGGCATCCGGATCTTGTGAAACTCCAGATAGGCTCCATCGCCGGGGTATCCCAGGTGCCGATTCCAGACCTGCATGGAGGAGCGGGGGTCACGGACGAAGGCGGTCACGCGCCGGGCCGCGCGTGTGGCGCCCGCCTGCCAGGTTCGGTAGGGGGACCGAACCGGGTCGTGCCCCCCGGCACCGGCGGAGCGTCCCTCCGGGTCCCAGGCCTCCGAGGCGGAGAGGGATCGTCCGGCGGCGATCTGGTGGGCATCGACGAAGAAGTAGCGAAATCCGGTGGCGGCGAGGTGCTCCTCGATTCCGGCCCGCATGGCGCTCGCGGGGGCCAGGGGATGAGGTGCCCAGGGTCCCCGGGCGCGGTAGGCGCACTCCGGAACCCAGCACCCGGCGGGGTCTCGGCCAAAGAGGCGCCGGTGTTCCCCGGCTCCGAGGGCGAGCTGGAAACGAATGCTTTCGTCCGAGGCGAGGAGGGGAAGGAAGCCGTGGGTGGCGGCGGAACTCATGAGCTCGATCCGTCCCTCGTCCGCCAGACGACGCCAGGCGCCGATGAGGCCGCTGTCCATTTCGTGAAAGAGCCGCCGGAGTCGAACGTAGCGTTGCCGCCAGAAGTCCCGCAGGAGTTCCAGGGCGGGGTCCTCGGATGGCTCGGCCGCCGCGGCGATCCGCTGGGCGAAGAAGGCCTCGAGCTCGGTGACGAAGTCGGGGTGTGCGAGCTGGTTGGCGAGGATCGGCGTCACGCCGAGAGTCACCGGTGCCGCCACCGACTCGACGGCAAGGCCCAGGAGCGCTTCGGTCAGGGGAAGGTAGGTGTCGACCGCGGCCTCGCACAACCAGTCACTGCCATGGGGCCACCGCCCATGATGCAGCACCCACGGCAGGTGGCTGTGCAAGGTGAGGACAACGTGAGGGCGGCTCATATGATCTCCGGCGCGCGATCCACGCCCTCCAGGACCCGCTGATACACTGCGCGGTATCGCCGCACCGAGCGTTCCCACCCGAAGTCCCGGTGCATCGCGTTGCGGCAGAGCCGGCTCCACTCCGCCGGGGCGGCAAAACGATCCATCGCCCGAAGCACGGCGCCCAGCAGCGGGTCCGGGCCGTAGGGGCGGAACACGAACCCGGTCACCTCGTCCTCCACCGTGTCCGCGAGGCCCCCGACATGCCGCACCACCGGCAGCGTGCCATACCGCTGAGCCCGCATCTGAGTCAGCCCGCACGGCTCATACTGGCAGGGCATGAGGCACCCATCGGATCCCGCCATGAGCTCATGCTCCAGGGGGTCCTGGAAGTTGGTGTCGACGGAAATCCGCCCGGGAGCGGTGGCGGCAACCGCCCGGAGCGCCGTCTCATAGCGAGCCTCGCCCGCACCGAGGAAGATGTATTGCACCGGGAGGTCGAGGATGCTGGGGTGCCCCAGGATCAGATCGAACCCCTTCTGGGTGACGAGCCGGGCGGCCATGCCAAAGAGGGGAACGCGTTCCTGGACGTCAAGCCTGAAGCGTTGTTGCAGATGACGCTTGCAGGCTTGCTTCCCCCCCGGATCGTCCCGGTCGAACCGGGCGGGAATCAGCGGATCGTTCCCCGGATCCCAGAGCGCCTGGTCGATCCCGTTCAGAATGCCCGAGAATCGTGATCCCATCCACTGGAACATCGCGTGCAGGCCGAATCCTCCGCTCTCGGTCCGGAGCTCGACAGCGTGGTTGGGGCTCACGGTTACGGCGGCGTCCGCATGCGCGAGTCCGCCCTTGAGGAAGTTGACCTGGCCGTACCACTCGAGGCATTCCATCCGGAACAGGGACCAGGGGAGACCGAGACGAGACATGAGATCCGGAGGGAAATAGCCCTGATACCCGGCGTTGTGGACCGAGAGGACGGTTCGAATCCTCCGATAGAAGGGATCCCCGGCAAAGCGGGTCCGCAGGTACACGAACGCGAGAGCCGTATGCCAATCATGGGCATGAACCAGCAGGGGGCCGCGGGTGATGCGGGGCAGAGCCAGCAAGGCCGCCTGGGCGAAGAAGGCGAATCGCTCCGGGTTGTCGGGGTAGTCCTCTCCCCCCTCGCCGTACAGGCCGGAACGATCAAAATATCCCGCATGGCCGATGAACCAGACCGGGGCGTCGGGGTTCAGGGGCCTGGTCTCCCGGAACAGTTGGGCCGTGTGCTTGGCATCGACCGGGATCGGATCTCCGTGGGGCACGAGGTCCCGCGCCACTGCCGCCGCCGAGCGGTGCAGCGGCATGATCGTCATCACGGGCTGGCCGGTGCGGGCCTGGAAGGTGGCGAGGCCGGCGACGGCTTCGGCGAGGCCTCCGGTGCGGGCGTAGGGGACGTACTCTCCCGCCAGGTGCACGACGGTGACGGGGAGGCCCTCCGGTGTGCGGAGGGGTGAATCCAGTCCGGGCGGCACGACCCCACCGGGCGAGGGGGAGGTCACGAGGCCATCACCGGGGGTGGCCCCGGCGGATCCTGCCCGGTGACGGCCGGGAGGTAGCTGCCGGTCACATAGTCCCGTACCATCCGCTGTGCGGTGAAGCGGGTCACGGCCACCCGGATGGAGTTCCGCATCCGGTCAACCCAGGCGAGGGGGATGCCGCGCGGGTCGCGGTCGTAGTAGAGGGGGACGACCTCCTCCTCGAGCAGGCGATACAGACTCGCGAGGTCGGCGGCATCCCCGATCTCGGGGTCCTCCGTGTCCACGAGGGGCAGCGTCCACCCGTTGGTCCCATCGGCTCCCTCGGCCCACCACCCGTCCGCGGTGCTCAGGTGGGGAACCCCGTTCAGTGCCGCCTTCATTCCGCTGGTTCCGCAGGCCTCCATCGGGACCCGGGGGAGGTTGAGCCAGAGATCGACCCCCTGAACCAGGACGTGCGCCACATGCATCTCGTAGTCCTCGAGAAAGGCCACTCGCCCCTCATAGGCCGGATCGTGGGTGAACCGATACACGTTCCGCAGAGCATCCTTTCCGGCCGTGTCCTCGGGGTGGGCCTTGCCGCTGATGATCAGTTGCACCGGTCTCCAGGGGTTCACCAGCAATCGCTGAAGCCGTTCCGTGTCCCGGAACAGCAGATCGGCACGCTTGTAGGTGGCGAAACGCCGCGCGAATCCAATGGTGAACGCCGCGGGGTCCAGGAGAGTTCCCGCACCCACCACCTGCACCGCATCCCGCCAGCGGTCGGCGAAACGGCGCCGGGCCTCCTCGCGGACAAAGCCGGCGAGATGGTTCTTCAGGGCCACGTGGACCGCCCAGAGGTCGGCGGGGTCGAGGGTGGCGATCCGGTCGCCGCACTCATCGGGGGAGAGGCGGGTCCGCCAGCTCTCGCCGAGATTCCGGTCGAGGAGGTCCATGATGTCGTTGGCCATCCAGGTGGCCAGGTGAACGCCATTGGTCACGTGCCCTATCGGGACGTCCTCGACGGAGAGTTCGGGCCAGAGGTCGGTCCACAGGGACCGGGACACGGCACCGTGGCGGTGGGAGACTCCATTGACACGGCCGGCCAGTCGCAGCGCCAGGACGGACATGTGAAACCCGCCGGTATCGCGGGTGGGGTGGCGCGCCAGGGCGTGAAATCCCTCGGCATCCAGGCCGAGGTCGTCCAGCGCCGACCCGGCGCACGCGGCCGCCTGCCCGGGATCGAAGACGTCGTGCCCCGCGGGGACCGGGGTATGAGTCGTGAAAAGGGAGTTCCGACGAACCCTGCTGATGGCCTCGTCCCGCGGAACGCCGGCCATGACCAACTCGCGGACCCGCTCGACCATCATGAAGGCGGCATGCCCCTCGTTGGCGTGCCAGGCCGCGGGATCGTGACCGGCGGCGCGCAGCATCCGGACCCCTCCCACCCCCAGGATCCACTCCTGCCGGAGTCGCAGGTCGGGCCCGCCGGCGTAGAGCCGGCTGAGGAGCTTCCGGTCGTCGGGGTGGTTGTCCTCCCGGTCGGTGTCGAGCAGATACACCGGAACGCGGCCGACCTGCATGGTCCAGGCATGCACGTGGACGGGACGACCGAAGGTCTCCACCGTGACGACGCGTTCCGCTCCCGTGTCATCCCGAAGCCGTTCGAGTGGGGTGCGGTCGGGGTCCACCTCGTCGTCTCCATCCTCCTGCCATCCATCCTGGCGAAGGTGCTGGTCAAAGTATCCCTTCCGGTAGGCGAGCCCCAAGCCGACCAGGGGAACGCCAAGGTCGGACGCCGCCTTGCAATGGTCACCGGCCAGCACTCCGAGTCCCCCCGAGTAGATGGGCACCGAGTTGTGGAACCCGAATTCGGCGCAGAAATAGGCGATCTCACGACCGTTTCCATCTGGACAGGTGTGGGCGTACCAGAGATCCCCTGTGGTCTCGACATGGTGCTGCCACCCCATGACCCAATCGTACCGCGCACAAAAACCGGGGTCCTCCGCCAGCGCCGTCAGTCGGGACGGATCGAGACGGCGGAGCATCTCGATCGGATTGTGGCGGGTCAGTCGCCAGAGCGGGAGGTCGATCTCCCGAAAGAGGGCGCGGGCTTCGCGGTGCCAGCTCCAGGAAAGATTCCGGGCAAGGTCGACCAGTCCGGCGATGCGGGACGGCAGGGGGGGCAGGGGCTGCATGATTCAGTGCACCAGCTTCCGGTACTTGATCCGATGGGGACGATCGGCGCTGCCCCCCTTGCGCCGGTGGTAATCGGCGGCGTAATCCTGATAGTTCCCCTCATACCACACCACCTCGCTGTTGCCCTCGAACGCCAGGATGTGAGTGGCGATCCGGTCCAGGAACCACCGGTCGTGGCTGATCACGACCGCACATCCGGAGAACCGGAGGAGCGCATCCTCCAGGGCACGAAGCGTGTCCACATCGAGGTCATTGGTCGGTTCGTCGAGGAGGAGCAGGTTGCCACCGGTCCGCAGCAACCGCGCCAGATGCAGGCGGTTCCGCTCTCCGCCGGAGAGGTTTCCCACGCGCTTCTGTTGATCCGCTCCCCGAAATCCGAAACCGGCCGCGTAGGCGCGGGCATTCACCGACCGGGTGCCGAATTCGAGGAACTCATGGCCCCCGGAGATCTCCTGGAAAACGGTGCGATCCGGATCCAGCGCGTCCCGGGACTGGTCGACATACGCGGGTTGGACCGTGCTCCCCACGGTCAAGGTACCGGCATCCGGTTCCTCCTGGCCCATGATCATCCGAAAGAGCGTGGTCTTGCCGCTGCCGTTCGGGCCGATGACTCCCACGATCCCCCCGCGCGGGAGGGCAAAGTTGAGTCCGTCGAAGAGCAGGCGGTCGTCGAATCCCTTTGCCACATCCCGGGCGATCACGACCTCTTCTCCCAGGCGCGGGGCCGGGGGGATGAGGATCTCCGCCCCGGCCTCCCGGGCTGCCGTTTCATCGGCCACCAGCGCGTCATACGCCTGGAGACGTGCCTTCGACTTGGCCTGGCGCGCCCGGGGTGACATCCGGACCCACTCCAGTTCGCGGGCCAGGGTGCGGCGGCGGGTCGACTCCTGCTTCTCCTCCAGGGCCAGGCGCCGCTCCTTCTGCTCCAGCCACGAGGAATAGTTTCCTTCCCAGGGGATTCCCTCGCCCCGGTCCAGTTCGAGAATCCACCCGGCCACGTTGTCGAGGAAATACCGATCGTGGGTCACGGCGACGACCGTGCCGGGGAATTCCGCGAGATACCGCTCCAGCCACGCCACCGATTCGGCATCGAGGTGGTTGGTCGGCTCGTCGAGAAGCAGCAGGTCGGGCTGCTCGAGCAGCACCCGGCAGAGGGCCACCCGTCTCCGTTCTCCTCCCGAAAGCGGCGCCACGCTCGCCTCGCCCGGAGGGAGCCGCAGGGCATCCATGGCGATGTCGATCTTGCGGTCGAGATCCCACGCATCCGCCGCCTCGATCCGGGTCTGCACCTCTCCCTGCTCCTCGATCAGGGCGTTCATCGTCTCCTCGTCCATCGGCTCGGCAAACCGGGCGCTGATCGTTTCGAAATCGGTCAGAAGCGCCCGGATCGGGGCGACGGCCGTTTCGACGTTTTCCCGTACCGTCAGGGTGGGATCGAGGGACGGCTCCTGGGGCAGATATCCGATCCGGACTCCATCTGCCGGACGGGCATGACCGAGAAAGTCCTGGTCGACACCCGCCATGATGCGAAGCAGAGTGCTCTTGCCGGCCCCGTTGGAGCCCAGAACCCCGATTTTGGCACCGGGGAAGAATGCGAGATGGATCCCCTTGAGAATCTCCCGGCTGGGGGGGACCACCTTCCCCAGGTTCTGCATCGTGTAGATGTATTGGTAATTCGCCATGGAGAGGAAAATACCACGTCGGCCCCCGCGGCGTGACGGGCCGGCGGACGAACCCACCGGAGCGGTGCAGGTCTGGCGTCCGCGGGGCTCCCGGGAGTAAGCTTCGGTCATCCGTCCCCGAGGGGCGGCCGCAGAGGGCCCCATCGGGCCTGCCCACACTCTCCAGGAGGTCGCATGAAACGCGTTACCGGAGCACTGCTCCTCACGGCCCTGGCGGGCGGCGCACCGCCGGCGGTCGCGCAAGCCCTGACGCCGCTGGCGGTGGGTACCCCCGCTCCCGATTTCACCCTGGTCTCCTCGACGCGCGAGGGTGTGGGGAACCCCGTGAAGCTCAGCGATTTCAAGGGTCAGACGGTCGTGATCGCGTTCTTCTACCGGGTGCGCACCAAGGGCTGAACCATCCAAATGGAGGCGTACCGTGATCAGTACGCCACGCTCTTTCGCGGCGGCCAGGACGTGGTCCTGCTCGCCATCAGTGCGGACGCACCCGAGGACCAGGCCTCCTGGGCGGCGGAGAAGGATTTCCCGTTCCGGTTCCTGAGTGATCCGGACGCTGTCATCGGCACCCGGTACGGGGCGGCTCTCCCCGATCGCAAGATCGACAACCGGACGCTGTTCGTCATCGATTCCACGGGGACGATCGCCCATGTGATGAGTCCCTTCCGGGAAATCGACCCGACGGCCTACCAGGAATTGCAGGAGGCGGTCGATCGGATCGCTGGGAAATAGGGCGGGCCCGTTCAGGCCAGGGCGCTCCTCAGGGCTTCCGCAGTGGCCGGGATCGGTGGGAGGGACATCCTGGCGGGGTCCGGAGTGGGGTCCTTCAGCAGGTGACCGGTCAGGATGGCGACCACCCGGTCCGTGGCGGAGATCGTCCCCCGGGCCCGGAGCACCCGGACCCCCGCCACGCTGGCGGCGCTGGCCGGTTCGCACCCGATCCCCGCTCGATCGATCTCCCGCTTCGCCTCAAAGATGGCCTCATCCGGCACGGCGATCACCTCACCGCGGGTGTCTCTGATCGCCGTGGCGGCGCGATCCCAGGAGGCGGGGTCACCGATTCGGATGGCGGTGGCCCGTGTGGTGGCCGTCACCCGGTGGCGGGTGGCAAACTGGTCCGCGAACCCCGCGGCAAAGGGGGCCGCGCCTTCCGCCTGGACCGCGAGGAGGCGGGGGAGTCGATCGAGGAGCCCCCAGGCCCGTGCTTCGAGGAGTGCCTTGCCCACGGCGGCGGTGTTGCCAAGGTTGCCCGCGGGCAGGGCCACCCACTCCGGCGGGTCCCATTCCATTTGTTGCAGGATCTCGAACATCACCGCCTTCTGGCCCTCGATCCGGAAGGGGTTGATGCTGTTGACCAGATGGACCCCGACGGTGGGAGCCACCTCCTCCAACAGGCGCAGACACGCGTCGAAGTCACCCTCCACCGGGATGATGTGGGCGCCGGTGGCCTCGGTCTGGGCCAGTTTGGCCGGGGCGACCTGACCGGCCGGAACCAGCACGAAGGCGGGAAGGCCTGCCAGGGCAGCGTACGTGGCCATGGAAGCGGACGTGTTGCCGGTGGACGCGCAAGCCACGGCTCGGGCCCCGCTCGCGCGCGCCTGGGACACGGCCACCGTCATCCCACGATCCTTGAAGGAGCCGGTGGGGTTCATTCCCTCCACCTTGCACCGGAGGTGCTCCACGCCGACCCACTCCGCGAGCCGTTCGCGAAACACGAGCGGGGTGTTCCCCTCCGGATAACGAACGATGTTCTCCTCGGACAGTCCGGGGAGAATCAGTTCCTTGAAACGCCACACGCCGGACACTTCGCTGTCCCCCCGGTGACAGCAACGGGTGTTGAAGAGTCCGCGAAGCAGCGGGCCTGGAAGATCGGGTGGGCGGTGTCGCACTTCCTGGAGTCCGCCGCACGACCGGCATCGGACGTGTGGTGTCAGGATCGTGTCCTCGTCGCCGCACGCCTGGCAGACGACCCAGGACGGCGGGCGTGGCGTCTCGAAGCTCATGCCGGGCCCGCGCCCCGGAGTTCCGCGGAGGCGATCCGTCCCTCGGAGGCGATGCCCAGCTGCGCGTAGGCCTCGCGCATGGCCGAGAGGACCGGGGCCGCGGTCTCCTCGGTGACCAGGGCGAAGGCCGTGGGACCGCTCCCGGAAATGGAGCAACCAAGGGCACCGGCGTCGAGGGCCGCACGCCGCGCTTCGGGGAATCCCGGGAGGAGGGGGCCGCGGGCCGGTTCCGCAATCCGGTCCTCTAGGGACCGCCCGAGGAGTGCGAGATCGCCGAGGCAGGCCCCGGCCACGAGTCCGGCCACGTTGGCGGCCTGCGCCATGGCGTCGTCCCGGGAGACCATGGCCGGGAGCGCCTGGCGGCCAACCGCCGTCAGGAGCGTGTAGTCGGGATGGACCAGGACGCAGCGAAGGGCCGGTGGCACGGGGAGGAAAATGAGGTCGAGAGGATCGGTGGATCGGATGAGGACCAGGCCCCCGAGAAGGGAGGGAGCGACATTGTCGGCGTGACGGCCCGCCACCACCGTTTCCGCCTCCAGGGCGGCCTCGACCAGCTGGTATGGGGTCAGGGCGAGACCGAGGAGGAGGTTGGCCGCCACCGCTCCCGCGGTGGCCGAGGCGGCGCTTCCCCCTTGTCCCCCCGCGAGAGGGAGCCCCTTGCGAACGTGGATCGTGAGGCCCGGGACCGGGATCCCCGCGAGCCGACACGCCGCTGCGACCGCGAGCGAGGCCGTATTCCGCTCGGGGTCCCGGGGCAGCGCCGGGTGCCCGGGGTCGATCACCACGAGGCCCGCGCGGTCGGTTCGGCCGAGCGTCACGAGGTCGACGGGTCCGGTGACGGCGAGGCCCAGCACATCGAGCCCCGGTCCCACGTTGCCAATCGATCCCGGAGCCCGAACGGTCACGGTCTCTCCCCCGAGGGGAGCCGGGAACGGGGTGTGACACGGTGCCGGCGAGTGGGGGGAATCGGGGAGCATGAGGGTGCAGAATACGGGATCCGTGAAGAGATGTCCATGATTCTCATGAAGAATCCCGTGAGGACGTTGTGCGCCCTGTTGCCGACTTCGTCCCCTGCATAGATTGCGGTCACCCTGGACGAACAAGGAGACCTGATGCGCATCGGTGTACCGAGGGAAGCGGTGTCCCATGAACGCCGCGTGGCGCTGGTTCCCCCCACTGTGGCCCGGCTCGTGAAGGCCGGCCACGACCTCATCATCGAAGAAGGTGCCGGACTCGCGGCCTCGTTTCCCGACGAGGCCTATCGCGATGCTGGTGCTCGTGTCGGCTCCCGCGCCGAGGCACTCGGTGCGGAAATCGTGCTGCAGGTGCAGGCACCGCCGGAGGGGGAGGTGGCGGCGTTAGCCTCGGGCGCGGTCCTGGCCGCGCTGCTCCAGCCCTCGACATCGGCCGACCTGCTCCAGGCGCTCGCGGCCCGGGGGGTCTCCTCCTTCGCAATGGAACTCGTGCCCCGGACCACCAAGGCCCAGGCGATGGATGTCCTGTCCTCCCAGGCCACGGTGGCCGGGTATGCCGCCGTGCTGCTCGCGGCCTCGCGCCTCGACAAGCTCCTGCCCATGCTGGTGACGGCCGCGGGAACCCTCCCCCCGGCCAAGGCCTTCATCGTGGGAGCCGGGGTCGCGGGTCTCCAGGCCATTGCGACCACCCGGCGGCTCGGCGCCATCGTGTCGGCCTTTGATGTGAGGCCCATCGTGAAGGAACAGGTCATGAGCCTCGGAGCCACCTTCCTCGACGTGGAGGCGGTCGGAGCCGAGGGAACCGGGGGCTATGCCAAGGAACTGGCCGAGGACCAGCAACTGCGTGTGCGCGAGGCGATCGGGCGCCATGTCCGGGACATGGACCTCGTCATCACGACGGCGCAGATTCCGGGGCGGCCCGCCCCGCGGATCCTCACCGCCGACATGGTGCGGAGCATGCGGCCCGGGTCGGTCATCGTGGACCTCGCGGCGGAGTCCGGGGGCAACTGTGAACTCACGCGATTCGGGGAGGAGGTGGTCGAGTCGGGAGTTCGCGTCATCGGTCCCGCCAACCTGCCCAGCGCGCACGCCCACCACGCCAGCCTGATGTACAGTCGCAACCTGCAGACCTTCCTCGACTTCCTGCTCCAGGACGGCGCCGTGAAGATCGACCTGGACGATTCCACCCTCGGCCCCATGTGCGTCACGCACGCCGGGGCCGTCCGCACCGGGAGCTGAGACCGATGGCTGAAGCCCTGATCGCCGGTATTGTCGTCTTCGTGCTCACCACCTTTCTCGGAGTGGAACTCATTCATCGAGTGCCCACGACCCTGCATACACCCCTCATGTCGGGCGCCAATGCCATCAGCGGAATCACCATCGTCGGGGCCATCCTGGTGGCCGGGGCGGGCCTCGGATGGATCTCCACTGTCCTTGGCTTCCTGGCCGTGGTCTTCGCGATGATGAACGTCGCGGGGGGGTATGCCGTGACCGACCGCATGCTGCAGATGTTCAAGAAGAAGCCGGAGGCCAACTGATGCCGGACGCCCTGCGCGAACTGGGATATCTCCTGGCCGCCGTCTTCTTCATCGTCGGCCTGAAGCGAATGGCCTCCCCCGCGACCGCAGTACAAGGGTACCGGCTGTCCGGCGTGGGAATGCTTCTGGCGATGGTGCTGACGTTGCTCGATCACCAGATCGTCTCCGCCGGATTTGGCGTCATCGGGGCCGGAATCGTGGTGGGAGGAGGGCTCGGACTCTGGATGGCCCGGACGGTGCAGATGACCGCCATGCCCCAGATGGTGGCCCTTCTCAATGGACTCGGCGGCGGGGCCTCGCTGCTGGTGGGGGGCGCGGAGTTCCTCCGGTCGGAACAGTCGGGACAGGCTCTGCCTCTGGACGTGGACATCACGATCCAGTTGTCCGTGCTGATCGGCTCCGTGACCCTGACGGGAAGCCTCATCGCGTTCGCCAAGTTGCAGGAGCTGATGACGGGCCGACCCATCACCTTCCCGGCCCAGAAGGCGCTCAACGCTCTCCTGTTCCTCACGGTCCTGGTCCTGGGTGCGGTGCAGGTCACCAGCCCCGTCCCCGTCCTGTGGCCCTTCCTGGTGGTCGTGGGCATCGCTCTGCTGCTGGGGATCCTGCTGGTCATCCCGATCGGCGGGGCGGACATGCCGGTGGTCATTTCGCTCCTCAACTCGTACTCGGGGATTGCGGCCGCGATGACCGGCTTCGTCATCCGCAACGAGGTGCTGATCATCGCCGGGGCACTGGTCGGCTCCTCGGGAATCATCCTGAGCCAGATCATGTGCAAGGCCATGAACCGATCACTGGCCAATGTCCTGTTCGGCGCCTTCGGGGGGGAAACCGCCGGGGCGATCGGCCGAAGCGCCGAGGGACTCACCGTGCGCCAGGTCTCCGCCGAAGATGCCGCGGTCCAGTTGGGCTTTGCCCAGCAGGTGATCGTGGTCCCGGGATACGGTCTGGCCGTGGCCCAGGCTCAGCACATCGTCCGGGAGCTGGCCGACCTCATCGAGAAGAGAGGCGGGGTGGTCAAGTATGCGATCCACCCCGTGGCGGGTCGGATGCCGGGACACATGAACGTGCTGCTGGCGGAGGCCAACGTGCCCTACGACAAGCTCTTCGACATGGATCAGATCAACAGCGAGTTCGAGCGCACCGACGTGGCCCTGGTCATCGGGGCCAACGACGTCGTCAACCCGGCCGCGAAGAACGACCCGTCGTCACCGATCTTCGGGATGCCGATCCTGAACGTCTCCGACGCCAAGCACATCATCGTGATGAAGCGGGGTATGTCGGCCGGCTTCGCCGGGATCGAGAACGAGCTGTTCTACGACGAGAAGACGAGCATGCTGTTCGGCGATGCGAAGGCGAGCCTGACGAAGCTCGTCGGCGAGGTGAAGACGCTGGAGTAGGGGCGCCGTCGGCTGCCGCGACTCGCAACCCGGGTTGCACAACGCCAATGCAGCGTCTGCCGGCGTCTCGTGGTGCGCGAGACGACCGTCGGGGATGGGCCGACGTCGCGGCATCGCTGCAAGTGATTGTCCGACAAGTGTTTACGAATGGATCGGGATGGCATTGGCGCTCCCGGTTCGCGTGACTCCAGGCAAATGTAGAGACCGGCACTGTCATGAATTTTGACAGTGCCGGTCTTTTTTGCCGGTGGCACGATCCGCGATATGGAAGGGAACGCTGAGGCTCGGTCGAAGTTGCCGAGTCACCGCGGCTGGCGCACCGGGCGGTGCGTGGCCGCGCCTCTTTCCCGCCCACTCCCGGACCATCATGCGAACTGCTCGTCTCGCGGCCCTTGCCGCCATCCTTTCGGTGCCCGCGCTGGCCCATGCCCAGTCGGCCAACGTGTCCGCCACGGCCACCGTCGTGACCCCGCTGGTCGTGACCGGCGGCGCCAACCTCGCCTTCGGCGATGTGTTCCAGGGCGTGAACAAGACCGTCGCCTTCGGTGACGCCACGAGCGGTCGCTTCAGCGTGACCGGCTTCGGCACGTCGCAGGTGGCGCTCACCTTCACGTTGCCCACGAACCTGCTCAACGGTGGCAGCACGCTGCCGATCGACAACTGGGACATTCGCGCCAACGGGACCAACGTCGCGGCCGGCGCGACGGCGCTGACGGTCGTCAGCGG
>JBGSKF010000041.1:0-11029 GCA_041741375.1 Gemmatimonadales bacterium
CGAGCAGGGCGCCGTAGGTCACGGAGGCGATGCTGAGGGCCAGGACCACCACGGGAGTGTCGAGTCCCCGGGACATGCCGAAGAACCCCAGGGCCGCCCCGACCAGCCCCGCTCCCCACACGAGGGAGACTCGGCGTCCCACCCGAAGCAGGATGGCGGGATCCCGCTCCCCGGTCAGGGGAGCATAGAAATCGTGGGTGACCGCGCCCGCGAGCGCGTTGATGGAGGAACTGATCGTGCTCATCGCCGCGGCGAGAATGCCCGCGATCAGAAGACCCGAGACGCCAGCCGGGAGATGATCGAGGATGAAACGGGGAAAGATCGCGTCCGATCCGAGCCCGTCCGGCGCGGCTCCCGCACTCCAGATCGCCACTCCCAGCAGGAGAAAGAGGGTGAATTGCAGAATCACCACGACCCCGGATCCCACGAGAGCGATGCGCGCATCCCGGAGGGACCGGGTGGCGAGGAGGCGCTGCACGATGAGGTGGTCGGTGCCATGCGAGGCGGCACTGAGGAGTGCCCCGCCCAGGAGGCCGGCGATGAGGGTGTACGGTGTGGTCCAGGAGAGGGTGGGGACGATTATCCGAAGCTTGGCGGCTTCCTCCGCGGCGGAAAAGGAGGCGGCGGGGCCACCAGCCAGGCTCCAGGCGACACCCAGCGCGATGACTCCGCCGGTCACGTAGACCGTGAGTTGAAGCACGTCGGCCCAGACCACCGCACGCAGCCCCCCGAACCAGGTGTAGACCAGAGTCACCGAACCCATCACCACGATTGACACCGGGACACTCCACCCCGTGACCACAGTCAGGGGAATGGCGCCGGCAAAGATGCGGACCCCGTCTCCCAGAAACCGGGTGACCATGAACGTGCCGGACACCAGCCGCCGGGTGCCACCCCCGAACCGGTTCTCGAGACGGGTGTAGGCCGTCTCCTGGGTGCCGTGGAAGTACCCCGGAAGGAGCCAGAGTGCCACCCCGATGCGCCCGAGCAGGTATCCGAAGGCCAGTTGCAGAAAGGTGAGGTCGCCCCGGGCGCCGATGCCCGGAACCGAGATCACCGTGAGCGCCGAGGTTTCCGTGGCGACGATGGAGAGGAGAACCATCCAGGCGGGGAGGTCGCGGGCGCCGAGGAAATAATCCGACGAGGTCGTCTGGCGGCGCGAGGCCCGGACACCCAGTCCGAGGGTGACCGCAAAGTAGAGGACGAGGACGACAAGGTCTGGTGTGGACAGAATCGCTCAGCCCGGCAAAGGGGGACCTGTGCCCGAAAGAAAACGCGCGACCACAACGTGATCGCGCGAGAGAAGGACCGGTCGGTCAGATCACCGGTTCAGGCCGTGAAGCTGCTTCCGCACCCGCAGCCGCCGGTGGCGTTGGGATTCTCGAAGGTGAATCCGGAGCCCTGCATCGAGGTGACATAATTGATCGTGACCCCGTTCAGGTACTGGAGGCTGAATGCGTCGACGAAGACCCGGATGTCGTTCAAGGCCAGGACCACGTCGTCCTCCAGCGGGCGTTCCTCGATGTTCAGGCTGTACTTGAAGCCACTGCATCCCCCGGGCAGCACCGCCACTCGGAGCCCCGCTGTGTCCAGCGACACCTGCTCGGCTTCGATGAACTTGCGCACCTCTGTGGCGGCGGCGTCGGTCAGGGTGACCTGCACCCCGTTCTGTGCCGTGTCCTGAGTGGTGTCCATGTGGTGTCCTCCTTGTGATCGGCTCCTGCCGGTGGGCCGAATGACCGCTCATGAACTTAAGGAAGCCGAGGGGAGGTGTCAATTTCCGGCGACGGAGAAGTCCTCAGCGTCCGCGGAGGAGCGGATCGGGGCGGGGGGCCAGGCCGTAGGTCTGGATCAGCAGGACGGCTCGGTCCGCCACGGCCCGCCGGAGGGCTGCGATCCCGGTCCCCGACCGGGAGGGGTGGACCCGGTTGGTCAACAGGACCAGAACGAGGCCGAGGCCCGGGTCGATCCAGAGCGAAGTGCCGGTGAAGCCGGTATGCCCAAAGGCAATATCGGACATCAGGGTACCGGCACTGTTGGTTCCGGTCGGCGTGTCCCACCCGAATGCGCGGCTAGACCCCGGGGCCGTTCCCTGGCGCTGCCAGAACATGTGGACGAGGGGAGGAGGCGGAGGGGCACCGCACGACAGGCGCGAGGGGAGACAATCTGGATACTCCAGGCTGCGGAAGCCACGGAGCAACCACTCCCCGAAGGTGAGGAGGTCGTTGGTGGAACTGAAGAGACCCGCATGCCCCGACACGCCCTCGAGGCGGGCGGCGTTCTCGTCATGCACCTCTCCATGGATGATTCTTCCGCGCCACGGGTCATCCTCGGTGGGAGCGATGCGGGAACGCCATTCGGCGGGCGGATTCCAGCTGGTCGAGGTCATCTGCAGCCACTGGAAGACCCCGTGGCGCAGCAACTCCGGGAGCGGGGCGCCGCCGACCCGCTCGACCACCTGGGTGGCCACGATGGCGCCCAGATCGGAGTACCGGAACCGGGTGCCCGGTGTGGTGTCGAGAGGCGTCCGGTTGACGAGGGCGAGGGCCGAGTCCCTGGAGGTGGTTTCACGATAGAGGGGTCGGCCCGCCGGGAGTCCGCTCTCGTGGGTGAAGAGGTGCCTCACCAGGACCTGGTCCTTTCCCGGTCCGGTGAACTCGGGGAGGTACTGCTGGACCGGCGCGCCGAGAAGGAGACGTCCCTGGTGCACCTGAAACAGCGCCGCAGTGGTGAGGGCCACGACCTTGGTGAGCGAGGCGAGGTCGTACACGGTGTTACCGTCGGGACGTTGCGACATCCCGAGGCCGAGGCGCCCGGCGCCGTGGATGTGGCGATTCCCATGCACCGAGACGCCGAGCACTGCGCCCGGAGCGACTCCGCTCGCGATCGCCGAGTCGACGAGGGCGTCGAGCGGGGCCCAGGAGTGGGCCGGAAGGTCGAGACCGAGCCCGACTGTGGCCATCCCCGGGATCGTCACGGGAGAACGTCCCGTCACCGGGGCCCCTTCCAGAACTCGAGCCACCGCGCGCTCCTGCACCGGAGTGGGGGCCCACGCCAGCATCACGCCCCGGAACCCGAATGCCCTCCCCAGCACGTAGGGGCTTCCCATCACCACCAGCAACCAGCTCAGGGGAGTCACTCCGCTCTGGTGGAGATGCCGGCGGAGCGGTTCGGGAAGGGTCGAGTCGGTGGGGGCGGCGCCCCGGCGGCTGGCCACCAGCCAGATCGTGTGGGTGGCGATGCCGGCGGTGGCTTCCGCCGCGGCCCACTCCTGCGGGGTGCTGGTGGGGGAGAGCCGCGTGACGGGACGGAGGGGGACACTCCGCTCCGCCAGGGCCCGGTGCAGGGTGGTGCCGAGGGTGGTCGCCTCCGGTCCATCGCTCCAGGCGATGATGGCCACATCGCCTGTGGGGGACCGCATCTCGTCCAGGACTCCGTCGCGGTTGCGGAGCAGAACGAGGGAGCGGCCGGCCACGCTGTCGGCCACCGCCAGGTGGTCCCGGGAGCCCACCACCTCGGGGATCGCGTCGAGGGAGACGGTGCGGGTTCGGAAGAGCCCCGCTCGTTGCTTGAGCGCGAGGATCCGGCGCACCGACGCCTCGAGACGGCGATGCGGGATCCGTCCCTTCTCCACCGCGTCCACCATCGCGTCAATCACCACGGCGGGGTCGGTCGGCATCAGCAGGATGTCGGCGCCGGCGAGGAAGGCCTGGATCGCCACTTCCCCGGGGCTTCGGGGCCCCTGGAGCGCGCCCATGTCGAGCGCATCGGTCACGATGACGCCCCCGAACCCGAGGCTGTCGCGGAGAATTCCGGTGAGGATGCCGGGGACGAGGGTGGCCGGCCGCCGCTCGGGATCGAGGGCGGGGAGCGCAATGTGTCCCGACATCACTCCCGTGACGCCGGCCTGGATGGCCGCCTCGAAGGGCGGAAGCTCCACCCGGGAAAGCCGGGACCAGGGGGCGTTCACTTCGGGGAGCCCGAGGTGGGAGTCGGTGTCGGTGTCGCCGTGGCCGGGGAAGTGCTTCACCGTGGCGAAGAGTCCGTTCTCCTCCATGCCGCGAACCGTCTCCGCCACCAGACGTCCCACCCGGGTTGGATCGGAGCCGAAGGAGCGGGTATTGATGATCGGGTTGGCCGGGTTGCTGTTGACGTCCGCCACCGGGGCGAACGCCATGTGGATCCCGACGGCCCGGGCCTCCCGGGCCGTGATCCGGCCCATGGCCCGGGCGTCTTCGGGCCGTCCCGTGGCCGCGACCCCCATGTTGGTGGGAAAGGCGGTTCCTCCCGTGAACCGGGAGGCGCTCCCCCCTTCCAGGTCACCGGCCACCAAGAGGGGAAGGGTGGACAGCGACTGCAGGTGATTGAGCCGGGCGGCGATGTCGAGGGGGGATCCGATGGACGCGATGATCCCCCCCACATGCAGCTCGTCCACCCAGAACCGGAGCCGGTCCAATGCTTCCGCGTCGTAACCGCTGTAACTTCCGGGTGTGAACGGCATGATGAGCTGCGCCACCTGGTCGCGGGGGGAGAGCCCCGCGAGCACCTGTTCGAGGGTGGCCCGGGAGGGCCGGGGGACCGGATCCGTCCCCGGCCCCGATCCGCACGCGGCGAGCAGAATCACCAGGGCGCCGAGGAGCGGGCGATGACCACGGCCTGGCGCCTGGCGGGCACCGCCCTGCTCGCGGCAGGGGGCTGTGGGGGGGGCGAGACCTCTCCCGTCACGACCCGGGTACGTCCCGGCCTCGAGGTGCTGGTGGAGGATAGTGCTCATCTGGTGACCGGCCGGACGGTGGCGCTGCTCAGCAACCAGGCCGGTGTCGACCGTCAGGGACGGCATGGGGTGGATGTCCTGCGGGATCACGGTGTGAATCTGGTGGCCATTTTCTCTCCCGAGCATGGCTTTCGTGGGATGGCGGCGCCCGGTGAGGAGGTGGCCTCGACCGTGGACAGCACCACCGGTCTCCCAATCTACAGTCTCTACGGCTCCGAAGCAGCGGCCAATCTGGCGCGCGTGGCCGACGCGGACGTGATGCTGATCGATCTGCAGGACGTGGGTGCTCGATACTTCACCTGGCTCCATCTGGCGGTGGACGTGATGCGGGCGGCCGGGGCGGCCGGCGTGCCGGTGGTCGTTCTCGACCGACCCAACCCCATCGGGGAGGCGGTCCAGGGGAATGTACTGGACCCGGCCTTCCAGAGTCCGGTGGGCCGCCTTGCCCTCCCGATGCGACACGGGATGACCTTCGGGGAACTGGTTCGGCTGGCTCGGCACGACCTCCGCATCGACGTGGACCTGCGGGTGGTGCCCGTGACCGGGTGGCCTCGGGACCTTCCTCTTGACGAAACCGGTCTCCCGTTTCGCCCTCCCAGCCCGAATCTGCGGAGCATGGAGGCGCTGTACCATTATCCCGGTCTCTGCCTCTTCGAGGGAACCGCCCTCTCGGTGGGCCGCGGGACGGACGAACCCTTCACCCGGATCGGTGCTCCCTGGCTCGACACCACCCGGGTGCTGGCCCGGGTGCGGGCCGCGGCGCTTCCGGGGGTGCGCTTCCAGGGTGTCACCTTCCTGCCCAGGAACCCCGGTGATGGAAAGCTCGCGGACACGCTCTCCATGGGCATCCAGCTTCAGACGACAGACCGGATCCGCTACGATCCGACCCGCACCGCGGTGCACCTCCTCGAGGCGATCGTCGCGATTCACGGAGAACAGATCGGATTCATCCCGGCCCACTTCGATCGTCTCGCGGGAACGGATCAGTTGCGTCTCTCTCTCGTGCGCGGGGTTCCGGCGGTGGAGATCGTCTCGGCCTGGCCGGGTGCGCGGGACGCGTTCCGGAGGCACCGGGTGGAGGTGTTGGGGAACGCCCCCGGGGCGGGCCGGTGATCCGTGCGACCGGCGCGGTGGGAGGAGAGGGTGTGCGATTGCCCCTGGGTCGGTGGGGAGGTTATTTTTCAAGGCTACTTTGGCTGGCCCCGGCGGGGTGAACGGGGCTTGGCATCTCTCCGGGAGGATGCACGTTCATGAAGTTGGTCACGGCATCCCTCGAAGGTGCGTTCTTCGCAACAACCAGGCCGGTTACGTCCTGGCTGGTCCGCCGGGGGGTTCGTCCCAACGACATCACGACGGTGGGTGCCGCCCTGGTGGTGGCGTCCGCCGTGGCGATGGGATTCGGGATGCTGCGCACCGGAGCCGGCCTCCTCCTGTTCAGCGGGGTGGTTGACACGCTGGATGGGCAGGTGGCGAGAGAGACGGGCCGCACCTCGGTCTTCGGGGCCTTTTACGACTCCACGCTGGATCGGCTGGGGGATGGGGTGACGTTCATGGGGATCGGGGCCTGGTTTCTCACCACTCCCGACGTCATCGCCCCGGTGCTGGGCGCCCTGATGTGCATGGCGGCGATTCTCGCGAGCACGCTGGTGTCGTATGCTCGGGCCCGCGCCGAGGGCTTGGGGTTGGAATGCAAGGTCGGCCTGGTGCAACGGGCCGAACGGCTGCTCGGGATCGGGGTCCCGGTGCTGTTTTTCGGGGGCGGTCCCCAGGGGCTCCTGTTGCATGTCCTGGTGGCTCTGCTGGCCCTCGGTTCGACGATTACGGTCGTCCAACGATTTGTTTATGTCCACCAGATCACGCGGGATGCCGGCATGGGCCGGCCCGCGACGTGATCCGGGACGCTTCTCAACGGAAAGGAACGCGCGTGCCTGATCGTACTGCCCGGCCCATTGCGCCGGCCACGGGAAAACTCGGTGTCCTCTGTGTCGGCCTGGGCGCCGTCGCCACCACGTTCATCGCCGGGGTGGAAAATGTTCGCCGGGGAAAGGCCACCGCTTTCGGGGCCCTGACCCAGATGGGAACGATCAGGCTCGGCAAGCGGACCGATCACCGGACACCCCTCATCAAGGACTTTGTCCCCCTCGCGTCGCTCGACGACATCGTGTTCGGGGCCTGGGATCCGGTGCCGGACGATGCCTACCGGTCGGCGTTGGTCTGTGGAGTGCTTGACAAGCACGAGCATGTCGAGCCGATCGCCGACTTCCTGAAATCGGTGACCCCGATGCCGGCGGCCTTCGACCAGCACTACGTCAAGCGCCTCACCGGCACCAACGTCAAGAAGGGTACCAGGCGGGAACTCGCCGAGGCCCTCCGCCGGGACATCCGCGACTTCAAGGCGAAACACGGCTGCTCCCGCCTGGTGGTGGTCTGGTGCGCCTCCACCGAGGTGTTCATCGCTCCGGGGCCGCAGCATGCCACCCTGGCTGCGTTCGAGGCGGCGATGGACGCCAATGATCCGGCGATCGCCCCGTCGATGCTCTACGCCTGGGCCGCCTTGATGGAGGGGGTGCCGTACGCCAACGGGGCGCCTAATCTCTCCTGCGACATGGGGGCCATGGTGGAACTCGCGGCCGCCAAGCAGGTGGCGATCGGCGGGAAGGACTTCAAGACCGGCCAGACCATGGTCAAGACGGTGCTCGCCCCGATGTTCAAGGCGCGCATGCTCGGCGTGGCCGGCTGGTACTCGACCAACATCCTGGGCAATCGGGACGGCGAGATCCTCGACGATCCCGAAAGCTTCAAGACGAAGGAAGAGTCGAAACTGGGCGTGCTGGAGTACATCCTGCAGCCGAAGCTCTACCCGCAGTTGTACGAGAAGATGTATCACAAGGTCCGGATCAACTACTACCCCCCGCGCGGCGACAACAAGGAGGGTTGGGACAACATCGACATCTTCGGGTGGCTCGGCTATCCGATGCAGATCAAGGTCGACTTCCTCTGCCGAGACTCGATCCTCGCCGCCCCCCTGGTGCTCGACCTGGCCCTCTTCTTCGACTTGGCCCAGCGGGCCGGGCGGCACGGGATCCAGGAGTGGCTCTCCTTCTACTTCAAGAGCCCGCAAACCGCCCCCGGGCTCTACCCGGAGCACGATCTGTTCATCCAGCTCACCAAGCTCAAGAACACGCTTCGGTACATGATGGGTGAGGAGCAGATCACGCACCTGGGAGTGGAGTACTACGAGTCCACGGACGCCTGAACCGGGATCGGATCATGAAGTACTTTCACCGTACCAGTGTGTCCCCCGACGAGGTGGTGACCCGGGCGACGGCCTTTTTCGGCGCCCGGCTCACCCCGGTGGAGGAGGGAGCCCGGCGGCGACGCTTTTCGGGCTCCCTCGGGCAGGTCACCCTCACCGTCCAGGCTGAGGGGGGACACTACACTCTGGTCACCGCCGAGACGAACCAGCCGGGTGAAAGCGAAGCGGACAAGCTGGTGAAGCGTTTCCTGGGCGTGGTGCACACCGCGGCCGAGCCGTCGCACGTGTTGCGCGGCGCGTACTGACCCGCCCCGTGTCGGCGAGGGCGGCTCCGGATCCCTCCGCCCCGGCTCCGCCGGCGGGGCTGACGCGTGCCCAGCTGCACGAGCTCTACTATTACATGAGGTTGACCCGGTCGCTCGAGGAGCGGCTGGTCAACCTCTACCGCCAGACCCGGGTCATCGGCGGGCTCTTCCGGTCCCTGGGCCAGGAGGCCGACGCCGTCGGCAGCGCCTACGCGCTGGACCGCTCCCGGGGCGATATCCTCTCCCCTCTCATCCGCAACCTCGGCTCGATGCTGGTGCAGGGCGCCCTCCCCATCGAAGTGTTGCGGCAGTACATGGCCAAGGCGGACAGCCCGACCCGGGGCCGGGAACTGAACATTCACTTCAACGACCTCCAGCGGGGGTATCTCGGCCAGATCTCCCACCTGGGCGACATGGTGGCGGTGATGGCGGGTGTCGCCCTCTCCTTCCGGATCCTGCGGCAGGACCGCGTGGGGCTCGTGTACGCGGGCGACGGGGCCACCAGCACCGGCTCCTTTCACGAGGGCCTCAACTTCGCCGCCGTGCAGCGACTCCCCCTGGTGGTGATCGTGGAGAACAACGGGTACGCCTTCTCCACTCCGCTGCACCGACAAACCGCCGTGTCGTCCCTGGTCGCAAAGGCCGCCGGCTACGGAATTCCCGGCGTGCAGGCGGATGGCAACGATGTCCTGGCGGTGTACGAGGTGACCCGGGCCGCCGTGGACCGGGCCCGGGCCGGAGAGGGAGTGACCCTGATCGAACTGTTGACCTACCGCCGGAAAGGACACGCCGAGCACGACAACCAGTCGTACGTCTCCGCCGAGGAACTGCGGCACTGGGAAGCCAACGATCCCATCGCCCGGGCCATCCAGCGGTTCACCGAGGCGGGGTGGGCCACCGCCGACGAGCTCCAGGCCCTCGACGCCCGGGTCGAGGCCCAACTCGATGTGGCCGTGGCCGCCTGCGAGAACGAGCCGATGCCCGACCCCGAGAGCGCGCTCGACGGCGTCTACGCCAATCCGCCGCGCCTCGAACCGGAATGGTACCGGAGGCTCGATGGCTGAGATTACCTACCTGGAAGCGATCCGCCAGGGCCTCTCCGAGGAGATGGCGCGGGACGACCGGGTCTTTCTCCTCGGCCAGGACATCGGGGCCTACGGGGGGGCTTTCAAGGTGACGGAGGGGCTCCTTGACCGTTTTGGTGCCAACCGGGTCATCGACACCCCGATTTCGGAAACGGCCATCGTCGGCGCGGCGGCGGGGGCGGCCCACATGGGGCTCCGGCCAGTGTGCGAAATGCAGTTCATCGACTTCCTTTCCTGCGCCTATTCGATTCTCACCAACTATGTGGCCACCGCGCGGTACCGGGCCGGAGGCCTTCCCACTCCGATGGTGATCCGCGGCCCGTCCGGAGGGTATGTGCGCGGGGGACCCTTCCATTCGCAGATGCCGGAGGCCGCGTACCTGCATACCCCCGGGCTCAAGATCGTCTGCCCCGCGACGGTGAGGGACGCCAAGGGACTGATCACGAGCGCCATCCGGGACGAGGATCCGGTGCTCTTCTTCGAACACAAGTATCTTTACCGACGGGTGAAGGAGGACCTGCCGGAGGGTGAGGAGATCGTCACCCCGATCGGCACGGCCCGCCTGGCCCGGGAGGGCCGGGATCTGAGCATCATCACCTGGTCCGCCATGGTGTACCGGGCCTTGGAGGCCGCGGAGGTGCTGGAACGGGAGGGCGTGTCGGTGGAGGTGCTCGATCTGCGCACCCTCCTGCCGATGGATGATGCGGCGATCGAGGCGACGGTGCGCAAGACGAACCGGGTCCTGATCGCCCATGAGGACACGAAGACCGGGGGCGTGGCCGGTGAGATCACGGCCCGGATCAACGAACGGTGTTTCGAGTTTCTCGATGCCCCGGTACGACGGGTGGCGGCGCTGGATGTGCCGCTCCCCTACGCGCCGACGCTCGAGGATTATGTGCTGCCCCACACGGACGACCTGGTGCGCGCCGCGCGCTGGCTCGCCGCCTACTGACCGATGTGGCTCCCGCCGAGGCGGAGTCCCGCAGGAGAAGGAGATCATGGCCCGGATTGACGTCATCATGCCCCAGATGGGGGAATCGATTGCCGAAGGAACCCTCTCGCGCTGGCTGAAACAGGTCGGGGAGACGGTCAAGCGCGATGAGCCGATCTTCGAGATTTCCACGGACAAGGTGGATGCGGAGATTCCGTCCCCCGGGGCGGGGGTCCTTGCCGAAGTGCTGGTGAAGGAAGGGGAGACCGTGGCGGTGCAGACGGTGGTGGCCCGGATCGAAACCGAGGCCGGGGCCGCGGTGAGCGCGGAGGCTCCCGCCGCTCCGACGCCCGCAGCGTCGCCGGAGCCCGCCGCCACATCCCCGACCCCGACGAAGGCGACGGCCCCTGCGCCTGCGAGTCCGGCTCCCACACCCGCTCACGCGTCGCGCGACACCAATGGAGGTCCCGAGTCGGCCGAGGAACGGTTGCAGCGGAAATCGACCCCTCTGGTGCGAAAGATGGTGGCCGAGCACAACCTCGATCTGGGTGCCATTCCGGGATCGGGGATCGCGGGCCGGGTCACCAAGCAGGATGTGCTCACCTTCCTCGAGCAGGCGCCCGCTCCCGCGGCACGGGCCCCGTCCCCTGCGGCCGCAGGGCCAGCGCCATCGGCCCC
>JBGSKF010000042.1:0-34847 GCA_041741375.1 Gemmatimonadales bacterium
GCACCGCCAGGGCGGCCAGGGTTTCCGGATCGCGCAGGCCCGGCTCTCCGACCCGGCCGAGGATCTCGGCGAGGGGAAGCCAGCGGATCGGTTCCGATCCTTCGCCCTCGCCATCGGTCCGGATCCGCCGGGCCGACCACACCTCCACGGCGGGCCGGACGCTGCTCCCGGGGGCTACGCCATGGAGCGCGAGGTCGCCCACCGAGCTCCCGAAGGTACGGCGCAGGAGATACCGCACCGCATCCTCCCCGCTTCCTCGGGCCACGGGAAGCCGGAGCGCGCTTCCCACCTCGAGCATGGCCAGGCGATCCTCGTCCTCGGCCAGCAGCGCCACCGATCGGCCACTGCCGAGGGCGCGGGCCAGCGCCTCGCCCTCCACGGCGTGCAACAGGGCCGCGGCACGTTCATGCTTGGGATAGGGCGTGGGGCGAAGACCGTGACGGGCGTCGAGGGCGCGCGCGATGCGTTCCAGGGAGGGGCCGCCCGCGTGAACCCGCCTCACCCCGAGTTCCTGGAACTCCCGCGCGAGGCCCCCGGAGCGGACGATGCAGTGGTCGTAGAGAAAGAGGAGACGATCCCTCGGCCGGAACCATCCGGACCGGGCCGGGCGGATCCAGCGCTCCGTCTCGACCTGCAGCCAGGGACGCAGGTCCGTCGGATCGACCAGGGCGTGCAGGCGCCGGGCCGGTTCGGAGTCGCCGAGCACCGCTTCCCGGGGGTCGAGGGCCTCGACCTCGGCCTCCCAGCGCCCCTCGTCGTCGGCGTCCGACATGCCGGGCATCAGGAGACCCAGGAATCGGCGGTCGTTGGCCCCGATCCGGAGCCGACAGGCCACCTTGCGGTTGCGGAGCGCACAGTCGGGGGTGTCGAGGTAGACATCCCGGTGGAAGCTGTGGGAGAGGGGGCCCGAGCGAAGCCCGAGAGGGAGAGGGTCGCCCCGCAGCTCCGTCAGAGCATCGAGACCGTCGACCTCGCACCGAAACTGGGTTCCCGGCATTCGGATCTCAGAACCCGAACCCCGACCCCGCATAGAACCGGGTACCTTCCCGGCTCCGCCCCAGGGACATGCTCACGGTCATGCGGCGCTTCAGGATCCCGAACCAGACGCCCCCTCCCGCGGACGGATGCCACCGGTCCGAATCCTCTCCGTCGAGCCAGACCCGGCCCACGTCCCCGAACCCGAACACGCCCAGTTCTCCCGGGACCACCAGCGTGGCGTCGGTGACCTTGAGGCGCACCTCCCCATTGGCCCAGACGGCGGCATCCCCCGCGAACCGTCCGGGACGGAACCCGCGGGAGGTGAACCCACCGAGCGTGGCAGCTTCAAAGAAAGGATAGTCACCCCAGACCCGGCGACCTCCCAGACGCAGCGCCAGGGTCGGGGCATTGGGACCGAGGGGAGACCAGTATCCCGCGGTTTCCCCCTCCACGCTCCCGAAGGTGCCACCGTCCGCGGCGATGATCACCGGAAACACCGAGCCCGCGGCCCGGAACATCACCCCCTCGGTGGCGGCCACGGCTCGATCCCGTCCATCGAGCAGCACCGTCGCGAAGGCCCCCGCCTGACCGATGTGCTCGGCGCCGAAGGGCCGATCGATCGCGATGAACCGGTCCGCGTTGTCCCCATCGAGCTCGGTGACCGAGTATTTGATCATCGGGCCGACCTCAAAGGTGTTCCGCGCGCCGAAATCGACGCCCAGGTGCGGAGCGAGGGAGAGGATGTGCATGGAGACCCGGTTGAACTCGTCGGTCGGGCCCCGCACCGAATTGTTCCCCTCGCCATACCACCGCAGCACCTCGATTCCCGAACCCCGGGCGCGAAATCCGAACCGCACCCCGCTGTTCTCCCGCCACCAGTCCCCCTCCAGCTCTCCGTTGATCGTGGACCGGCTCGTGGCCCAGGAGAGCGTGAGGGCGAGGCGGCTCGCCTGGGGACGATTGCGGAACCCATACCAGGTCTTGGTCGGTTTGACACTCAGCAGGAGCCCGATGTCCGGTGCGAAGCCTACCAGGGGGTAGACGTCCAGGTCGCTGCCCCAGTCCCTCGGGGGGAGCACCCCGGGCACCGAGTCGGCCTCGGTGACATAGGGTTTGTCATTGATCGACGCCCCCACGGCGGTGTTGGTTCCCTGATCATCATAGACGCGCACCCGGCCGTCACTCGCCTCGTTGCGGAACCGATCGTCGCCCCCGCCGCCGAGGAACCGGACGGTCGGTCCGCCTCCGCTTCCCCGGACGACGCCGAGGTCATCGTCGCCACGCAGCCAGATCCGCAGATCCCGGGTTTCCTCGTTCAGGAGGGTGCGATCGAAATAGGGAACCGGTGCCGCATCGGCCCAGAGTTGAACCCGCGTTCCTCCGTCACCCATTCGGGTCACCACCGCGCTGTCCTTCCGGTCGCTCGCCTGGAGGTCGACCTCCCGGGCCAGCATGCGATAGTAGGTGCGGGCCTCCGTCACCAGATCGTCCCGGCGCTGGCGCAAGACGCGGAGCATCCGATCCCTCCGCAGAGACAGGTACGGAGGCGGGAGGACGTTCACCGCCCGCTCAAGTGCCGCGTCCGTGAGGAGCCGTTGCAGATCGGCGGCCTCCTCCTGCCACACATCCCAGGTGAGGTTCGGAAGGATCCACCGGTCGAGATCCCGGCCGTTCCAGGTCTGTCCCGTGATGTTCGCATATCCGGGCCCGAAGTTGACGAACTGGGGGAAGGACTGGCGGCCGAACAGAAGCAGAAATCCGTCGAACTTGGCGAAGGCCTGGTCCCGGTCCCGCGGGATCGGCACCCAGCGGCGGGGGCCGCCGCTGTCGGTCAAGGCCCACCGCCACTGGTCACGGTGGCGATCCCAGTCTCCCAGAAAAAGGTCCATGAGACGGGCCCGCAGAAAGGCGCGGGCGTCGGGGCGGACGAATGGGTTCTTCCCGATCTCCTCCAGGAACTTCTCCGACCCCACCACGTCGATCGCCCCCGCAAAGCTTGCCTCCGGATTCTCCTCCTCGTTGGGCCGGAGTTCGAGCAGGCCGAGCATGCCCGCAAACTCCGCCCGGAACTCCCCGAGCCGGGGATCGTCGGGCATCACCGCCAGCAGGGGCTTGGCATGCAGCACGCCCACCGCCTCCAAAAGCTCCGCCACCACCAGGGCACCGACCGGATGCGCTGAACTGGTCTGGTCCCGGATGATCTTCTCGGCGACCGACCCCTGGAGATCCTCCGGCAGCACGGAACTCGGATCCTTGTCCACCGACCGGAAGGAGTATTCCCGGCCATCGGCGGCCCGGAACCGGAGGGACACGGTCTGCTGTCCCCCTCCCTTCTTGATCGGGGTGAGGCCTCCCTCGTGCCGCCCGAGATCGAGCACGGGTACCCGGATCGGCGTGGTCCAGAGATCCCGGTATCCCGTCCCGAAGACGAAGCGATGCAGAGCACCGGCGCCGTACTGCTCGCCCGGCACCATGGTCACTGAATCCTGCGCCTCCGCCGACGACGGCCCCAGCAGCGCCCCCGCCAGACAGGCCCCGGAAACCCACCACGCACGATATGCCATGCCGCGTCCTTTCATCCTGATTCCATTACTCATGCTCGAGCCATTCCGCAAAAACCTCACGTCCGTTTCCTTCGAGGTCCACCGCCACCACCGCAAGTCGCGCCCGACCGTTCGGAAGCACGTCGAGGCGCATGTATCCACTCCGGTCGCTGGCATACACGGTCGAATCGCTCCACTGAGCGAACCCCCCATGACCGAAGTACCCCGACCCGCTCACCAGAAGATGCCGCGCCACCGTTCCCCGGATCACCTGGAGATTGTGCTCATGCCCCGCGGCCCAGACCAGCGGGGGGTGATCCGCCACGGCGGCGGCGAGTGCCTCCCGCATGTGGCGGTTCCCCGAACCCGGAATGTCCTGGTCGGACACCCCCGAGGCACGAATCGCGGGATAGAGCGACCCGATGATCGGGAGCGGAACCCAGGCCCACGACTTCAGGGCCCGGAAAGGGAAGATGTGCCGCGTCCAGTCGAAGTGCCCGCCATGCTCGCCTCCCGAGGCCAGCGGGTGGTGGGTGGTCACCACGACCCGACGGTCACCCGCGGTGGCCACTGCCCCCCGGAGCGAATCGGCCACCTGGGCCTCGGTCCACGTGGGGCACCCATCCTCGGGGCCGTCGGGACGGGCATTGCCGTGGAGCCACCATTGGGTGTCGAGAAAGATGACCCGAAGCCGAGGCCAATCCCGCACCGCGGGACCGGGGCACCCGCCCGCGGGGAGCAGCGAAATCGCCGACCCTCCCCGATCCTGGATGAACTCGGCCTGGCGCCGGATCGCGTCCCATCCCGCGGGACCATGCTTGTCCCAGTCGTGGTTGCCGGGCACGAAGACCGCTCCCGCTCCGGCCTCCCTCACCACGTCCACCTGCACCGCCAGCCGTCGTTCCGCCTCCGCCCGGCTCCGGTCTCCGGGCGCGGGGAGCCCGCGGGGATAGATGTTGTCGCCCAGGAAGATCGCCTGGCTCCGCTCCGGCGCTTCGGCGAGGGATTGGCCCAGATGGCGCAGCACCGGGTCGGCATCCGAGGGGGCGCCGGCATCCCCGATGAGAAAGAGCCGGAAGGCCAGATCCGCCACCGGCGGGCGATCGTCCGGTACGGGCGGAAGCGGCCGTGCATAGGTGCACGCGGCGATCACCACCGTGACCGCAGGAAACCATCGGGGAATACGAGTCATGTTCCGCAGGGATAAACGGTCAGCGTCCCCGATCGGTTCCCGTCGGCTCGCTCGTCCGAGATCGCCACCCGGCGTCCGGGGAGGACCGCCACGCCCTCGGCCTGGGGGTGATCGCGTCGTTTCAGGGACACCCCCGCGATGACCGTTCCCTCCGGAGTCAGTTCGACCAGGGCGTGATCGGGTCCCGACACAAGCAGGTAGTGACCGGTTCGCGGATCCCGATCGATCCCGCTCGGCCGGAACCGGTTCCCCCCCACCACATCGAGAACCGCGGGGAGAGGAATGGCCAGATGGGGACGTCGCGTCTCCAACCCGGGCTCGTCGACGGACCAGCGGAAGATCGTCACCTGATCCCGGAGCCCGCGCACCCGCGGGTTCTTGCAGGCGATGAGGAGCACACGGTCCCGGGGTTCCCAGGCCAGTCCCTCGATCTCGCAGAGTCTCCCAAGCCGGGTATCGATCGCCACCCCGGGAATCGTCGCGCCATCCTGAGCCACCCGGGTCTCGAACAGGATCCCGTCGCTGGTGATGAGGAAGACACGATCGTCCGCCAGCGCGATCCCTTCGAGATCCACCCGTCCCACCCCGCGCATCGCCCAGGAGCGGAGGATCGCACCATCCCGCGGGTCGACCTCGTGCACCACCGGCCGCTCATCGTCGTGGGCGAGGAGCGTTCCCGTCGGAGTGGCCGCCAGTCCCGAGATCTCTTCGAGCACCCGGCGCAATGAGCTTCGCACCACGGTGGAGCCGGTCCACCGGCACGCCGGGAGCAGAGGTTCCGCCTCAATCCCGACCGAAGCGGGGGCTGTTGGCAGACCGGAGCCGACCAGGGCGAGGGCCGAGACAACCAGCAACTGCAGGCTCAATGAATCTTCGCTCCGATCACGGACGAACCGCCGACCACGAGGACCGCATCCTCGACATCCCCCGGCTTGGCACTCTTGCGGAGGCGGATGAGGTACTTGAGGATCGTCTCCTCCCCGTGAACGTCCTCGTCGGCGAGGCGCCACCGCTTGAGTTGCTTGGCCAGCAACGGTTCCACCGCGCTCTTGGCCTGCGCGGGATCCCGGGTTCGCACCAGAAGCACCGCGTTGAACTGCCCCCCCTTCTTGGCCTCCGCGGGATCCTCTCCCCGGGTGTAGAGCACATGGGCCGCCCGGGTGCCGATCTCGCAGAGGCCGTAGTCCGCCCGCCAGAGGGTCAGAACCAGATAGTTGAACACCGCGGAGAACACCGCCGCCGCCGCGAGCACCTCGGCCCCGGCCGCGAGCCCCACGCCGATGGACAGGAAGATGTAGAGGGTGTCGCGCGTGTCCTGCAGGGACTGGCGGAACCGGACGGCTCCGACGATGCCGGCCAGACTGAACGCCAACGCCACGCTGTTTCGAACGATCACCACCACCCCCGACACGGCCACGGCGAGGATGACCATGGTGTGCACGATGCTCTGGTCGAATCCCTTCCGGCGGCGGGTGGCCATGTAGACCCAGGTGGCCGGAATCATCAGCAGGAAGGCGCCGACCATCGAGGCGCCGAGTGACAGGGCGAACTGCCACGAGAGCCATTGACCAGGGGCGGCGGCACTCGGATTGGTGAAGGAGAACTCGATACCGGTGCGGCCCAGCTCGGCCAGACGTTCGCCGGAGACGACGCCGCGCAGATCCGGCACCAGCCAGAGCACGGCCCACCCGAGGAGAATCACGAGGAGATAGTAGATCGTGATCGTGATCCCCGGTGACTCCGCGGGATACACGAGATAATGCAGCGGTTTCAACACAGAGCCCTCTCCTACCGGTTCGCGGTGAGACCGCCCGGTCCTCCCCGAAACGCTTCCCCGATGACGGCGGTTCCCGACATGACACGAGTGACGCTGCGATCGGCGGGATCAGGTACCGTGCGTCGGCCTGCGGGGCACGACACGACGAGGACATCGGGGGAGAGCCACTGGTCGGAATCGAACCGACGACCACTCGATTACGAATCGAGAGCTCTACCGCTGAGCTACAGTGGCACCTGCGATGCCCTGGCGCGGATTCGAACCGCGACGCCTTTCGGCACTACCCCCTCAAGATAGCGTGTCTACCAGTTTCACCACCAGGGCGTGGCGGGGGAAAAGTATAGCCGAGAAGGGCTTAGCGGTCAACCGCACCGGCAGTATTCAATTTCATCGAGAACGTTGGCCGAAGCTGTGCGATTGGAGATCATGTCTCTTGCGTTTTGACCACGAAATACACGAAATGACACGAAAAAAACAGGGTCTTCCGGGTTTCGCGTGGGTCAGGCTTGGCGCGGCCCGCAGAGGACAGCGGCTCCCGGGAAACCGCAGAAGAGCAAGAGGCGTCTCATTCTCGGCTCTTCAGGGTTTCGTGTGGGTGAGGAAACTTCAACCCGTTGCATCTCCAGGAACGTACGAGAGGCGAATCACAGGTTCCCTGATGGTCGCAGAAGGAATGGGAGCTCTCCACCGCTTTATATGGTCTCTTTCGGAGTGCGGCGAGGAGCTCCGGTCGTCCGGCGGGTGGGGAAATGGCCACAAAATGCACAGGAGGCACAAAAGACGACGAACCAGCGAGTATCTGCCTTGTACGTTTTGTGTTTCTTGTGCCTTTTGTGGTTGGCCACCCGGAGTGCGGCGATGTCCGGTCGTCCGAGGGTCGCGGTTTTTCGTGCCTTTCGTGGTTTCCTGTCACCCATTCGTGGTTTCGTTTCAACAGAGCACCCCTCCCCTGCGTACCAGAATCGTCCGACCTCTCTTCCCCATTCCGTGAGCTAGCCGCATGCCGCGTCACCGGGTTCCTTCCCTGCGGGCCATGGGCCTCCTGGCCGCCCTCCTGACCACTCCTCTCTCCGCCCAAGTCTCCACACCTCTCGATTCCGCCTTCCTCGCGGGCCTTCCCTGGCGCTCCATCGGGCCGGCCAACATGAGCGGGCGGATCACCGATGTGGAGGGCATTCCGGGGACCCACACCTTCTACGTGGCCGCCGCCACCGGGGGCATCTGGAAAACCACCAATGCCGGCACCACCTTCCGCGAGGTCTTCAACGGACAGCGGGTGGCCTCGATGGGGGACCTGGCGATTGCACCCAGCAATCCCGACATCGTTTGGGCCGGGACCGGAGAGGAGGACAGCCGGAACTCGATCTCGCCGGGCGGGGGGATCTACAAGTCGACCGACGGCGGCCTCACCTGGACCTTCATGGGTCTCAAGGAAACGGAAACGATCGCCCGCATCGTGGTCCATCCCACCAATCCCGACATTGTCTACGTGGCGGCTCTCGGCGCCATCTGGCGTTCCAATCCCGAGCGGGGGTTGTACAAGACCACCGACGGGGGCCGGTCCTGGCGGCGGATCAAGTTCATCAGCGACAAGGCCGGGTTTGTGGATCTGGTGATGCACCCCACCGACCCGAACACCCTCTTCGCCGCAAGCTGGGAGCGGGTGCGGGGGCCTTATTTCCTCCAGAGCGGTGGTCCCGGGAGCGCCCTCTGGAAATCCACCGATGCGGGCGCCACCTGGACCGAGGTTCGGGGTGGTGGATTCCCGGAGACGATGAAGGGGCGCATCGGCATCGCGATCGCCGCCAGCAATCCCGCCATCATGTACACCATCGTCGAGGCGGACACGATCATCCCCCGCCCCTCTGACGCCCCCGCCGGGGCGCAGACCCGCCCCAGCGGTCTCTACCGGTCTGCGGACGGCGGAGCCACCTGGGAAAAGAAGGCATCACAGAACGTCCGGCCCTTCTACTACTCCCAGGTCCGGGTGGATCCGAAGGACCCGGACCGGGTGTACTGGTCGAGCACTCCCGTGAATCTGTCGGAGGATGGCGGCACCACGGTCCGCACCGCCACCCAGGGCCTCCACGTGGACCACCATGCGATGTGGATCGACCCGACCGACCCCGAGTTCATGGTGGTGGGCAATGACGGGGGCGTGGGAATCAGCTTCGACCGCGGGGGGAACTACGTCTTTGCCAACACCTTTGCCATCGGCCAGTTCTACAACATCAGCGTCGACATGGCGGTGCCGTACAACGTGTGCGGCGGGCTCCAGGACAACGGAAGCTGGTGCGGTCCGAGCCGGCTCCGGCAGGGATCGATCACCAACAGTCACTGGGTCAACGTGAGTGGCGGCGACGGGTTCGCCACGGCGCAGGATCCGGTGGACCCGAACATCATCTACAGCGAGTCACAGGGCGGGAACATCGGGCGCCTCGACGTCCGCACCGGCCAGCGCCAGGGGCTCCAGAAGCCCTCGTGGCGTCCCGGGTACCAACGTCTCATGGACTCGATCGCCTCCCTCCGGGGCGACACCACCCGGCCCGCCACCCGGGACCAGCAGCGCCAGATCGCCGCCCTCCAGGCCCGCGCCACCGCGGACTCGGCGGCTCTCCAGCTTCGCTGGAACTGGAACACCCCGTTCTTCATCTCGCCGCACAACCGGATGACGCTCTACATGGGGGCCAACCGGGTCTTCAAGTCCACCAAACAGGGCGACGAGATGTATCCCATCTCCCCCGACCTGTCCCGGGCGGACACGATGAAGATCCGGGTCAGCACCCGCACCACGGGCGGCATCACGCCGGACGTGACCCAGGCGGAAACCTACGGCACCATCGTGTCCCTCGCGGAATCTCCCCTGCAGCCGGGGTGGCTCCTGGCCGGGACCGACGACGGGAAGGTCTGGGTCTCCCGCAACGACGGCGGGGCCTGGGATGACCTCACCGGGCGTTTCCCCGGCGTGCCGGAGTTCGCCTATGTGAGCCGGATCGAGCCCTCGCCCCACGACTCCCTGCGTTTCTACGTGACCTTCGACAACCATCGGAATGGAGACTTCCGTCCCTTTGTCTACCTGACCGAGGACTTCGGACGGACCTTCCGCTCGATTGCGTCGGACCTCCCGTCCGATGGCCCCGACTTCGTGCACGTGATCCGCGAGGATCCGGTCAACCCCCACCTGCTCTTCCTGGGAACCGATGTCGGCGCCTACGTGTCGACCGACCGCGGGGGCCATTGGCAGCGGTTCATGACCGGCATGCCTGCGGTCCCGGTACACGATCTCAAGGTTCACCCGCGCGACGCCGAACTCGTGGCCGGCACCCATGGCCGCGCGATCTGGATCGTGGACATCGCCCCCTTGCAGCAACTCACCCCGGCCGTGTTGGCCGCCGGGTCGCATGTGTTCGCGCCGAAGACGGGCTGGCAGATCCACCGCCGGCTCGATGACGCGCCCGGCAGCGGCGACAACCGGGGCCAGAACATCTTCCGCTCCCAGTCTCCCCCCTTCGGCGCCGAAATCGCATACTACGTCAAGGAGGGGGGACGGGGACGGGTGCAGATCGCCATCACCGACGCCCTGGGCGACACGGTGCGGACCCTGACCGGCCCCGCGAGCGCCGGATGGCATCGCGTCACCTGGAACTTCCAGGGGACGCCCCGCCGAACCACCGGGGGGGGCGGGGAAGAACAGACCCGGGCCCAGGTTCGCCTCGGCGAGATGCTGACGCGCATCACCGATTCCCTCGTGGAGACCGGGGTTGACCGGGCTCAGTTGGACTCCATCCGCACCCAGTTCCTGAGTGGCAATCTCGGATTCGGGGGAGGCGGGGGCGGGGGCGGGGGCGGCTTCGGAGGGGGCGGCGGTGCCCCGGTCCTCGGGACCCCACCCTTCCAGGACCGTCCAGCCGAAGGCCCCGTCGTCCGTGCAGGCGGACCGGGTGGCGCGGCGGGCGTACGTCAGAGGGTCATTCAGGCCCTGGGCGGCTTCCAGGCCATCCAGGGACTCCTCCCCGGCGGAGGCGGGCCCCCTCCGACCGCGGAGCCGGGCACCTATTTGGTCACGGTGCGGATCGGGGATCAGGTGACGCGGCATCCGCTCCGGGTGGCGGCGCCCCCTCTCCTCGGCGGCCTGGTCGCCCCCACTCCGTAGCGCCACGCGGGTGACATGCCACGCGGGCCATCTCCGGTTATCCGGGGATGGCCCGTGTCGCATCTGGGCGGCGGGGGCGGCTCCTCAGGGCTGGATGGTGATCCCGACTCCGAAGTGCAACAGCCGCTCATGGAGTGTCGGCGCGTTGGCCTTGGTGAACCGGTGGCGGTAGAAGTCCACCGACGGGGTCAGGGCCACCTTCCTCCCCAGGGGGATGTCATACCCGACGCCCGCCAGGAAGACGAACCCGGTCTCCGACACTCCCGATCCGAACTCCGGCTCGGCGGCGCTCCGGCCGATGCCGGCTCCCCCCTTGATGAACAACCCGCTGCTCAGAATCGGATAGAATTGTCCAATCAGGGTGAAGGAGGTCAGGGATTCGGTGATGTTGTCCTGGATGCCGTCGTCGAAAAAGGTGTTCCACCACACCGACACTTCTCCTCCCAACCGGAGGTGGGGATCGGGGGTGCCCCCCAATCGCAGCGAGAGAGTGGGCTTGGCGAGTCCCTCCGTCCAGACCGATTCGTCGGAAAAGCGGTTCGATTCCTCCCCGTAGCCAACGCCGCCGGAGAGCCAGAACCCCTGGCGGGAACTCTTCGGCGTCACGTCGACCAGCCCGCGCCTGCCCTGTGCCTCGGCGCTGCCCGCCATGGTGAGGAAGGCGATGGCGGCGAGCGCAACCCAACGGATTCGCATACGATTCACCCCTGCGTGAAGGAGCCCGGCCAGCGGTGGCCGTCCCGAACGGTCACACTCCGCCTTGGATTGCAAGGGACAGGCCGCGGGAGTGTCTCATTCCATCCTCTTGTTTCATAACATGTTATGATTGGATCCTCCCCGAGGGGAAACCCCGGGGCGTCCACGATTGAGGACAGTCAATGGTACTCAGATGACACGCCCGGCACGATATCTCATCCTCGGAGTCATCCTGGCCGGGGCCGGTACCGCGTGGGCCCTCGGGGTCTGGCAGGGGAACCGGCTCGTGCACCGTCGGGAGGCCAACCGACAGGCACTCGCGGCGCGCGACCTGCCGACGCTGGATCTGACCGCGGGCGCCGTGGTCACCCCGCCCGACTATCAGCGTGTCGTCATGAAGGGGAGCTGGGACGACAGTGTGCGGGTCATCCTGCGGGGCCGAGTGGAGGATGGCACCCCGGGGGTGATGCTGGTGACGGGGTTTCGACCGGTGGGTCAGGACAGTCTGATCCTGGTGAACCGTGGGTTCGTCCCCTCCCCCGATGCCGTCAGCCTCGACCCGGACCTGGTGGCGCCGGTGCCCCCGGGACCCGTGAGCATCGCCGGCTACCTCTTTCGCCTGCCAGACGACCCGGATGGTGGCGCGCCGCTTGCGCGGGCGCGGGACACCACCTGGCGGCGGCTCAATATCTCGAGCCTTCGGGCGCACCTTCCGGGGCCGGTGGCGGGATATTACGTTATCTTTCAGCGCGATACCGGGAGCCCCACCTGGCCGCGACCGGTTCCGCCTCCTCCCCTGGACGACGGTCCCCACGCGAGCTACATGCTGCAGTGGTTCGGGATCGGGGCGGCGATCCTGGCGTTCGGTGTGGTGTTCGTCCTGCGGGGAGGGCCCAAAGGAAGCAGGGAATAGGGAATAGGGAATAGGGAATAGGGAATAGGGAGTCGGGAGTAGGGAGTCGGGAGTAGGGAATAGGGCTGTCATTGCGAGGGTCCGAAGGACCCGTGGCAATCTCGTGAGCCGATGCGGGGCAGGAAACCGGCAATCCGGTCATCGGCGTGGACTTCCATGTCCGGGGAAGCGACATCAGTCCGGCACGGACAGGGTGAGCCGCCAGCGATGGAATCGCGGCACCCCATCCCCCATCAGGACGACGCCGATCTCCCCTGGCCCCGAGAACCCTAGAACCCTAGAACCCTAGTCGGGGACTGGCTGTGGGGGTCCATCTGAAAGCCTGCGCACCGAGGAGGATCGACCTGCGGAGATTCCGGGTTAGCTTGGGTCTTTATCCCCGGGGCTTTTGCCCCGGGCTCGGCGGCGGGAGGCCGTTGACACGGCGGGGTGTTCGTCCCTGCTCCCGGTGGCGACAGCCACCTCATCAGGCCGAGCAAGGGGCGTCAGCCCCGGGAAACACCTATCCAAGCCGAACACGCCGAGCCGTGTGTGCCCAACCGCCGATCAAGCACGTAGAAACCGGAGAACCGTCCTGATGACAGAAGGGGACCACTTGCGGGTCCCCTCCGGCTCCGAAAGGGAACAACCTCATTCCGTCAGAAGCCGTGCCTGCGAGGGGGTGAGCGGAATGTTCGCGATGGTGAATCCCTCGCTGCAGGTAACCTGAACCGACTGGCGCTTCTCGTTCCAGGAGAGGGTGTTGGGATACTCCTGCAGGAGCTCCTTCAGGCCGTTGCCCTCGGCGAGGTAAACAGCGGGGAGCAACTCGCCCAACCCCGCCTCAAGCGCATCGCAACTGTGCGAGCTGCAGCTTTCCGGATTGCAGTTCTCCAGATGTGATGATGTCGCGTTGTTGTTGACCCCGACCACGATATCGTGACGATTGAACCCACACACACGGCACTGGTGAGAACAGATCGAGGCGACCCCCATGTGAGGACTGCGCAAGGGATCCGCATGTCCCTCGGCGCTGATCATGACGACGAGTAGGACGATCAGGCCTAGGGCTCCTCCCCACGCGACGATGGAAGGACCGCGCCCCGGCTGCACCTCAGTTCTCTCCTGCTGCGGGACCCTGCTGGTCAACATGGCTGTCTCCTGGTGGGAATGGATTGATGCATGCGTTGATGGATTACGGCTGCGACAGGGTCAGTCGCCACCGGCGAAATTGTGGCACCCCCTTCTCAGTAAGCACTGTACCAACCTCACGTGGACCCGAGAATCGCTCCACGTGCTCCGGTATTCGAAGGGAGGCAATCAGGTTTCCTCGCTCCGGATCGAGCACTTCAATCCGCGTGTCGTAGTAACCCTGCCAGTCAGTCACCGTCCCGTGGCGGTCACCGGCGCTTGGAGGTACGTGCGACTTGCGCCACTCCCTATCGGGTACTAACAGTAGGACCCAGAGACGTCCCGCGTCATCCTCCTGCAGGTCGACCACGCCCGGCTCCGGCCGTGTGCCCCCGGGCCCTTGCTGAGGTCTCATTCGGGAAGGGAACCACCGCGCATCGCGGCGGAGAACCTGAGTAATCTCTCCGGTTTCGGTGTTGATCCGATCAATGACGAATTCCACCTGACGTCCGGACCAGACAAACGGCCCGGTGGAGCGGGATACCGCACGGGCAAGGATGTTTGGTATGTCGGGTCGGAAAATACCGGACAGATTGCCGAACGACTTGAGGTGAGCCCCCTCACCGTCGAGCAGGTGGAGGGGATGGCCAGCAAGGTCGGGGGTGAGGATGGAGCGACCGATGATGATACTCCCATCGGGCAATACCTCGTTCTCCACTTCAGGGGCCAATGCCAGGGGAACTGACCGGACGAATTCCATCTCCGGCGAAAAAACGGAGAGTCTGCTCTGGGGGTTGTCGAGAACGAAAAGTGAATCCCCCGGCCCAACATGCAGAGACCCGATCCCCGCAAATTCCCCGGGCCCGTTGCCCGGGCGCCCCAGTCGCTTCAGGAATCGAGCGCGACTGTCGAAGACTGTGATCTGGTTCGCATAGGGCCCCGCCAGGTACACACGACCCCGACTGTCCTGGACTGCTCGGCTCAGTTCGCTCTCGATGATACCCTCTCCCGACTCATCTCCCAGGGACGGGAGCGGTGTCCGATGGATCTCACACCGTCGGCACGAGGGCCGGTCGGAGATCTCCACGATGCGCTGGGCCATGCCTACTTGAGGAAGAAGTGCACAGGCGACAAGGGCCCATGCAGCGCTCAATCTCCGGATTCCACCGCTCTCGATAATCATGTCCACCGCTCTCCCGATTGACACGACGGCCAACAGCACTCCGTCGCAATATGGCCTGAACGCCCGCAACGTGTTATGACTCTTTTGAGTCATGTTTTCCTGGTTCCCCCCGGGTAGGGAGGGAGGGAGGGAGGGAGGGAGGGAGGGAGGGAGGGAGGGAGGGAGCAAGATACGGGCCCCACATCCGGCACGCCTCCCTGCGCGCCCAGAGAGAGCCCCGTTTCTTCACCTCCCGCCAGGGAAGGCGTGTCACCCTCTTGACGAACCGGTAGTACATCGCGGGATCCCCTTTCCGGCGCCGAGCCCACCGGTGGAGGGTGGGCTCCCCCCGCTCCTCCCGCTCCAGCAGGAGCACCACATAGACCCAGTCGCGGAGAAGCGTGAACGGCGGCAGATTGCGCCCGCGGAGGGATTCGTCATGCGCATCGCCGGAGTCGTACCCCAACACGCGGGCCGCCACCGGACGGGTGAACCCCAGCCGGCACTCTGCGAGCCAGTCCCAGAGCTCGCCGCTCGTCCTGACCACATAGTCCCAGCAGGCCGGCACGGTCACACCTCCTTCATCGGGTCGTGATGTCACGGTACAGAGGATACGGACGCCTCACGCGTTCGGATCTGCACACCGGGACAATCACCCCCCTGCCGGGCGGGGGCCCCCCCGAGCTACCCTACCGCCGCCCCACCACCTCCGGCAGCGGGATCCCCTCGACCCGTTCCGTCGGCGTCACACCGAGCAACGCCGCCAGCGTCGGCCCGATGTCCACGGTCCGGACCACCCGATCCGGCGTGGCGGCCGGAATTCCCTTCCCCACGAACGCGATCGGCACCAGCACATCCTCGGGATTGATCGTCCCGTGCATCGCCACGTCCGGGAGCGTTGTCCAGATGTATCCCTCCCGCGGAACCCCGGCCAGCAACCAGCCGGTCCCGGGCGGGATGGTCCGCTTCCAGCGATGGGCCGCGAGCGTGCGCGACGCCGCAAGCTCCCGTGGGGTGAAGACCTCCCTCACGCCGGGCAACTCCCGGGCCCGCTCCCGCAGCGCCTCCGCCAGACTGTCGACATTCATGCCGCGGGCCCCGATCGCCGCCGTGTCGGCCATCAGGAGGCCGTTGTCATGGAAAAAGCCCAGCGGCACCCGGAACCGGTCCTCGAGGATCCGCGCCGTTTCCTGCGCCAACGGGGAGAACGACACCCGTCCGCCGGTGCGCCCCTGACGGATCGCGACCTCGGGAAATGACGTCACGCCGTGATCCGACGTGAGGGCCACCAGCCACCGGTCCCGAGGAATGACCCGGGAGAGCGAATCGAAGAACTGCCCGAGATGGCGGTCCAGCCGAAGGATCTGGTCGTGAATCTCCCGTGAGTCGGGACCGTAACGGTGTCCGATGATGTCGGTGGCGGAGAGGGAAATGGCGAGCAGGTCGGTCCCCCCTTCCGGGCGCTGTCCGATGCCCAGCGCGTCCACACCGGCCAGGGCCAACGCGAGGGTCAGCGAATCGGCCAGCGGGGTGATCCGGAATCGCTCGACGAGTGCGGTGGAATCGGACGGCAAGTGATGGGGGAATGCCGTCTCCCGTCCCTCCCGCAGCCAGGGCTGGGAATCGGGCTCGGCATAGCTCGAGGAGGGGAGGGTCAGCTCCCATCGCCAGCCGGCGGAGTGCTGGACGCTCCGGCGCGCGTTGAAGTCCCGAACCCAGGCGGGCAGAGTGTCCGCGTAGTAGCGGCTGGTCGTGAAGATCCCGCTCTGGTACCAGAACACCGGCACCCGCGCGCGTCCGATCGGCAGGATCGCTCCCCGATCCTTGAGGGAGACCGAGAGCACCCGCAACTCTGGATCGCGCAGGAGCATCCAGTCGAACAGGGTGGTGCCGAGAAAGCGCATCGGCGACGCGCCGAGCCCGCGCACACCGAGAAGGGGGAAGGAGAGATCTCCCACACCGCGCTCGTTGGACACGATCCCGGTCGACGCGGGAGACCGGCCGGAGAGCATCGTCGAATGGCCGGGGGCGGTCTCGGTCACGCCATGGTCCTGCTCGCCGCGCAGGTACAGCGTTCCCTCCTGCGCGATCCAGGCGAGCCCCCCCGTGAGCTCGGCACCGTACCGCACGAGATAATCGGGCCGAAGCTGATCGACCGCAAGGAAAATGACGACACGCGGCGTCCACTCCTGAGCCGGGAGTTCCGCTCCAAAACCTGTGACGGAAAGGGAGAAACCGAGGAGAGCACGGGAGAGGGTGCGATGTACCGAAAGAACCATGATATTCACCTGCCGGGAGGGGAAAGGCTCCAGGTCGTCCACCGGGGCGCAACCGGTTAAATTTAGCACCATGCCACACGCCACCCGGTTACTATCCGCCCTCATATCTGTAACGATCCTTGCCGGATGCCAGGGATCGCCCCCGCCGTCCCAGGCCCCCGAGGCGCTCCGCGGACCCGAGCTCGCGACTCCGCTCCCCAAGCCGGACTTCACCCTCCTGACGCTCGACGGCGCCCCCTTCGATTTCCGCAAGGAGACCAACGGGTACCTTACCCTTCTCTTCTTTGGTTACACCCACTGCCCCGACGTCTGTCCGGTGCACATGGCCAATCTGGGCCGGGTCATGAAGCAGCTGCCCAACCTGGTGACCGAACGGATCAAGGTGGTGTTCGTCACCACGGACCCCGAACGCGACACCCCCGAGCGCCTGCGCGAATGGCTCGCCGGGTTCGACCCCCGGTTCATCGCCCTCACCGGATCACCCGAATCGATCCGGTTGGCCCAGGTCGCGGCCCGGGTGCAGCCCGCCTTCCGCGACACCTCGGTCGCCACAGCACCCGGTGAGTACCTGATCGGTCATGCGGCCCAGGTCATCGCCTACGCCCCGGACAACATGGCCCACTCGATGTATCCCTGGGGCATCCGCCAGGAGGACTGGGCCCACGACCTTCCCCTCCTCCTCGAACGGTGGCCCGGCACCGGCAGATGATTCGCCGTCTCGTGCACTCGGCAGCCCCGATTTTCCTTCTCACCGCCTGCGCGGGAGGGGAAGTGACACCGAACGTCGTCCTGCACCTTGCCGGCGGTTTCGTGTACGCGCCCGCCGCGGGGTCAGAGGCCGCCGGGTACGTGACGATCGACAACCGCAGTCCCCTCGAAGACACCCTCCTCGTGATCCGCTCCCCCGGGGCGGGCATGGTTCACCTGCACCGCCAGGTGCCGGACGGCGGCATGGTCCGCATGGTGCCCGTGGAGCGTCTCCCCATCCCACCCGGGATCACGCGTCTCGAGCCGGGAGGGCTGCACCTGATGCTCATGGCCCTCACCGGAACCCTCTCCCCCGGTGACTCGGTTGATCTCACGTTCGCATTCGTCTCGGCGGGCGAGCACACAGTCCGCGTTCCCGTGATCGCCTATGGTGACGCCCCTCCCCCCCCCCCGGCCGGGGAGCGCACCCCGTGACGTGGTGGTGCGCCGCCACGGGAGCCGCCTGGACCTGGACCTGGCAGCCGTACCCGGGAGTCTGGCTCTTCATCGCCACGATCGCGGCCGCGTGGGTGTTGATCATCCCCCGGGCCCACCGGCGGGGCGGTGCCGCGTTCGCGATGCCCGCGGGAATCGCCCTGCTCTGGCTCGCTCTCGACTGGCCCCTCGGGGCGCTCGGGGCCGGGTATCTGGTGACGGTGCACACCATCCAGTTCCTGCTCATCGCCATGCTCGCCGCTCCCCTCCTTCTCCTCGGGATCCGCCCCGCCGTGGCCGCGCGGGCCGAGACCCTTCCCCCCTGGATCCATCACGCGGCCCGGCCCTGGACGGCACTCCTGGTGTTCAACGGAATTCTCTTCGCCACCCATCTGCCCGCGGTGGTCGATGGACTCATGCCGTCGCAATGGGGGAACTTCCTCATCGACGCCCTCTGGCTCGTGGCGGGGGCAGCCCTCTGGTGGCCGGTGATCGCCCCGCCCCCGGTGCAGCGGATCGGGCCTCCCCTGCAGATGCTCTATCTCTTCGTGGCCACCATTCCCCCGACCATCCCCGCGGCATTCCTCACCTTCGCCACCTATCCGATCTACGCCCTCTATGAGCTGGCCCCCCGGGTGGGAGGCATCACCGCCGCCGCCGACCAGCAGACGGCCGGGTTGCTGATGAAGGCGGTGGGTGATCCCCTGATCTGGATCGCCATGGCGGTCGTCTTCTTCAGGTGGCACGCGGCGGAGGAGCAGGAGGACCGCTCCACCGTCCCCGCATCTCCGATCACGGAAAGGACCCCGGCATGACCCGCACTCGCCGTTCCCGCTCCTGGCCCGCCCTGATGGCCCTCACGCTCCTTGTCCCTGTCCTGGCCGGCGCGGCGCGGTTGCACAACCATCTGGTGAAGAGCAGCCCCGCGGCCGACGAGGTCCTCGCGGCCTCCCCCGACACCATCCGGCTCTGGTTTGCGGAACCCACCATCCCCCGGCTCAGTGGAATAACCCTCTGGACCACCGGCCCCGACAGCAGCCGGCGCCCGATGGGCTCCGTGGTGGGCACGGACACCGTGGTGTCGGTCGCGGCAGCCGTGCCCGACCCCTTGCCCGCGGGGGCCTACCGGATCCGGTGGAGGACCGCGAGCGAGGATGGGCACGTGATCCGGGGACACATCGACTTCACCGTCACCCCGTGAGCGACCTCTGGTCCGGCCTCGGGATCCTCGGCCGGGGCGGGCACTACCTCGGGATATTCCTCCTGGTGGGAGCGGCGGTGACCCGTACCGCCGTATTGCCGGTCGCGGAGCGGAAGTGGCAACTTCCCGCCACCGCCCTCACCATGATGCGGAATCGCGCCACCTGGCTCGGGGTCCTGGGCGGACTTCTCGTGGTCCTGTCCGGGCTCCTCCGGGGCTACGTCCAGCTCACCACCCTCGGGGAACCGGGGGAGCCAGTGGACTGGGGTCTCGCGGGCTACGTCCTCCAGGAGACCACCTGGGGCCAGGGGTGGATGGCCCAGATGCTGGCCGGTCTTCTCGGAGCGGCGGCCCACCTCTTCGGCACCCTGCGAACCCCTCTCCAGCGTTTCCTCCCGGCCTTCGGTTCGAGCCTGATCGTTTTTGCGGCGCCCCTGACCGGACATGCCGCCGGAAGCGCCGAAGCGGGGGCCATCGGATATCCGGCGGATCTTCTCCATGTCCTCGGTGGGAGTTCCTGGATCGGCACGCTGCTGGTGCTCGCCGTGGCGGGATTCTGGTCCGGGCTTGGACTCGGCCAGGGGGACAGGGCCCGTAGCGTGGCCGGGCTGGTCCACGCGTTCAGCCCGGTGGCCCTGGTGGCGGGGGCCACAACCATTGGCGCCGGATTGATCCTATCGTTTCAGTACGTAGGATGGTCTCCCTCGGCGTGGTTCGGGAGCGAATACGGACGCACCTTGCTGGTGAAACTCCTGGTGGTCGGGGGGATCGCCGCCGCCGGCGCGTGGAACTGGCGCATCCTCCGCCCCCGCCTCGGATCCGACGCGGGCACCCGGGCCCTCCGGCGCACCACCGCGGTGGAACTCGGACTGAGCCTCGCACTCCTGCTCATTACCGCTCTCCTGGTGTCCCTCCCCATGCCCGGGGACATGGAATAGACTGGCCCTGGAGTTGCCCCTCATCCCGGTGACCCCAGGACCCCGCCCAGTTCACGCGGTCCCGTTCACCGAGGAGGGCATTCCATGCGTCGCCACCCCGTCGTTGCCGGATCCCGGCCGTTGATCCTTTGCCTGTCGGCACTTGCGTTGTCCCCGTCCGCCCAGGCCCAGACCTCCGTGTCGGTGGCGGCCAAGGCCTCCACTCTGGGGGCGGGGGGAGAACTTGCAGTGCGCCTTGCCTCGCTCGTGGCAGTCCGCGGGGGTGCGCAATTCTTTTCCTTCTCCCGCTCTTCGGGGATCGAGGGAATCGATTACGACATCCGACCCCGCCTCCGCAACGGAACCGTTCTGCTCGATCTGTATCCCTTTTCCGGTGGGTTCCGGATCACCGGCGGTGCGGTGATCAACCGGAACCGCATCGACATCGTCGCGGTCCCCTCGGGACCCGTCACCATCGGAAACCAGACCTTCCAGCCGGGCGACATCGGACGCCTCGACGGCCGGATCCGGGTCCGCAGAGTCTCCCCCTTTGCCGGGATCGGATACGTCGGCCAGAGCAGTGTGGCCTTCAGCGTGGATCTGGGCGTGGCCTTCCACGGAACTCCACAGGCCTCCCTGACGGGCACCTCACCGCTCACGGGAGCGGAACGGGCGATCTTCGACGCCGAAGTGGCCCGGGAGCGGGAGGAGATTCAACAGGCGATCAACGACGAATCCCTGGCCCGGTTCCATCCGGTTCTGGCCTTCGGACTGGTCATCCGTCTCTGACCGGAAGCCCCACGAGGCGCATGACTCCGAGAGCATTGCCCCGGGGCAGTGGCCCCGGACGCAGGCGATAGTCGAACACCATCCGGTCGCCGACGACCTGATCCTCGAAGTGGGCCTGGACGGCCTGCGGACCCAGGCTCTCGCATGCCCGCGCCAGAGCAAGGTCGTGGGTCGTCACCAGACCGACCGCGCCATGCTCAAGCAGGTGGGCCAGCACCGCAGTGGCCCCGGCCACTCGATCGGCCGAGTTGGTTCCGCTCAGCAACTCATCGAGAAGGAAGAGAACGGGGGAGTCGCCCGCGAGAAGATCCACGATCTCCCGCAGGCGCAGCACCTCCGCATGGAAGCGGGACCGGCCGTCGAGAAGGGAGTCATGAATCCCGATGGAGGTACCCACCGCCATGGGGGTGAGCCGGAACCGACGTGCCCGCACCGGCGCCCCCGCCATCGCCAGCACGGCATTGACCCCCACGGCGCGCAGCAGAGTGCTCTTTCCCGCCATGTTCGACCCGCTGATGAGCAGGAGCCCGGGGGGCCCGAGTGTCACGTCGTTCCGGACGGCGGAACCGCCGAGCAACGGATGCGCGACTCCCTCCGCGTCGAGAACCGCGCCGTCCCCGGGAGGAACCCATTCGGGGAAGACATCCTCGGGGTGCTCGAAGGTGTGGCGTCCCAGCGCGGCGAGCGCATCGAGCTCTCCCAAAGCCCGGCACCAGTCGAGGAGGAGGGGCCCGGACCGGGCTCGCCAGGAGGCCAGGGCGAGGCCCCACTGGGTGGTCCAGAGCAGGAGGGGCGCCACCAAGGCGAAAAGCTGGTTGCGGCGGGAGTCGAGCAGCGCCACCAACCGTCGAAGGGAGAGCAACTGATGGGAGGGGAGGGATCGCCCCGACACCAACGACGCCCCCACCACCCGGCCGAGCCATTCCGCATTCCGGAGGGAGGGCAAGGTCACCAGCGTTTCGGCCATTCGGAACACCGGGGCCAGTCGCGCGAGGGCCTGCAGCGGCGGCTCGACTCCGTGGATGGCCTCCCGCACGCGTCGGCGAAGACGGAGCGCAATCACGGTCTGGACCAGGAGAGCACCGACCGGCGCCAGGGGGGGGCCTCCCGCGAACGCCCACGCGAAAGTTGCCAGGGTCACGGTCATCATCCCGGCCACGGTCCAGCGAAGCGCCGGTCCCGGCGCCGGAACCACTGTCTCGGCCCAAGCGGTCAAGGCGTCGACGTCCACGGGGCGGACCTCCGCCGCCGCGAGAAAGAGCCGCTCGGCGATGTCGGGATCACGCGCCAGCGTCTGCACCGCCTGGCGACGTTCCACGGGAACCTCCCGCCCCTGCTCGAGAAGCCATGTTCCGAGGGTTGCAGCCCCGAAGGGAGTGGCCACCGGTCCAAGCAGATCGAAAACTCCACCCGGCACCAGAAGATCGAGCCCGTCCACCGCCGGGTGGTCGGGAGGAGTGTCCGGTTTTGGCCCCGGGCACTTTCCATCCCACGCTCCCTCAGCCCTCGCTCTCCGGTCCCGCGCATACCACTCCGCCCGTCGTGCGTCCTCGAGAGCCCGGGCAACCCGTCCGTGGAGAACCGCGAGGACAACGAATCCGACCACGGGAACCAGGACCGCCCAGGTGGGGAAGGAGGCGGTGACGGCAAACCAGGTGAACAGGGCGGCGAGGACGAAAAGCCCACCACGCACGGCGCTGATCCGCCGGTCCCGGTGGTCGAGCCGGGCCACGAGCCGGGACGCGAGATCTTCGCGGGTTCGGTAATGAGTCTGCGGGTCGGCCGTCATCCCGAAGAAGTCGCTCCTCGTCCGACCCGGCACAGGAGTTCTGGCAGGGCCCTCTCCCACAGGACGCCGAGTGCCTGCAGCAGCTTCACCCACTCGTCCGGGTCAGGTTTCTTCCGAAGAGGGGGGGTGGTCCGGAGCACAGATTCTCCCAGGGACTGGGCCCCCAGGAGGGGGGACAGGAGAAAGGTCGTGAGCCGGCGTCGGCATTCGTCCGAATCCCGGGCTCCTCCGAGGATGGGCCGGTCCCGGGTCGGGGGGAGTGCCGTCAGGTGGGACCAGAGCGTGCCGTAGACCTGGTAGAGGGACTGGGCGGCGAGGGGGATCTCGACCTCCCGCCCCTCCCGATGCAGGGCGGAGAGATCGGGGTCTGCGGGGAGGAGTCCGCGATGGGCAACGGGTCCGGGGACACCATCGGTGCCGGTGTTAAGGAACCATTCGGGGCCGATTCCGTAGGGAGTTGCCAGCCGCTGGAGGGTGTCGAGACCGGGGTCCGTGACACTCCCCCGGTAGAGATCCCGCAGCGTGGCATAGGGTATCGAGGCAAAACGGGATGCCTCCCGAATGTTCCCGGCATGGGCGGAATCGATGAGGAGCCGGACCCGGACGGTCAGGGGCCGGGTCGGTGGGGGGAGGGGGAGTTTCGGTCTGCCCGGCTTCATCTGGGTAATATATTATTTCCTGATGTTTCGTCAATTATTTTAATTCATTGATTCCATTATTGATACGACGACCGGTAGGAAACGCCTGCCAGGCTTGGCGCCGGGGTCGTTTCCGGGAGTGGCGGGGTCAGTTCAAGGACGGTTCACGATGTCTCCCATATTAGGGGGGTCCATTCAGCTGGAGAGTGACGTGCCCGGACCACCAGGATTTTTCTTTCGCGCTCGGCGTTGTGCCACCTGTGAGCATTGGGGGGGTACTCGCACCGAGGATCTGGCCAAGCTGCGCATCACCGTTCCGCGGAGGCAGGCGTCAGGGGAGTGCCTCGCACCCAAGGGGCCGCTGGTGGGAGCCCCCATGCTTCCGGACATGTCGTGCGAGGTGTGGGTCCTGTGGACCCCCTTTCGGTCCTACGATGGTCCCGCATCTCCCCCTCGGCCGGTGCCCCCGGATCCCGATCCGCCGGCGTAGGAGGCGAGGGGTTCGCCGGGGATGGCTCGAGGACCCGGGCCCCGGGGCGGAGCTCGTCCACATCGATTTCGAGTCCGGCAAAGAGGAAGAGCGCCACGATCCCGAAGCAGTCACCGTGGTGTCGTGACCGAACGGGTTGAACCCGGCGGCCACGGAACCGAGCAGCAGGCTGGTGATGGCGGTGGGGAGACGGTACCGCACCAGGATCCGGGGGACTACGAAGAGAATGAAGAGCAACAGGATGTAGATGTAGAGGATGTCTTCCGGGATCATGAGGCCTCGTCGCCGCGTGAGGAGGACACATCCGCGGGTGGTTCCGCCGGGGGCCGATGGTCGGGGTCGGGGGCGGGGGGCACCTCGGGATTGAGCCACTCGATCACGACGGCGTGACCGAGGCTCTCCGGATCGTGGCGCAGGTAATCCCGCACCAGGGCCACGGGCCGAAATCCCTGGGCCAGTTGGAAGGTGAGGGTGGGGTCCGTGAGCCGACCCTCCACGACCGCCGCCAGGTATTGCTCAGGCGTCATCTGATCCGCCACCCGGTGGTAGCCCCGCAGGCGGGCCCCGGCTCGAATCCTCCAAAGCCCCCGCTGCTTCACCAGAGTCCGGCGGGCGGCGTAGAGTGCCTTGCCGATTCCCCGGCCGCGCCGCGCCGGATCGCTCATCACCTCGGCGCCATAGAGGGTGTGACCCGCCTCCGGATCGTGGTTGGTGAACATGCCGCCCTCGGTAAAGTCGCGCCAGCAGTCATCCAGGTGATAGTCATCCCAGAGCACCACGAGACTGGCCGCATACCCGACCACGGCACCGGTGGCGGGGTCGGTCGCCACGAGCTGTCCCTCGGGAAAGATCTCCTGGTGATGCAGCAACTGTTCCGGGGTCCAGGCCGGGGAGTCGGGATAGACCGCGTGACAGAGCGCGATGATCTCGGGGACATCCTCGGGGCAGGCCGGCCGGACGATCCACTCGGTCACAATACGATCCGCTCCGGGGTGCGGGCGATCTCCGACGAGCGCTGGCTGTCCCAGAGCGGCAGGACCGTCCCCGCGGACCGGGATTCCCCGATGGTCTTCAGGTTCAATTCCCCGATCACCATCATCTCCTGGTTGGGATTGCCTTCCGCCAGGATTCCGTCCCGGGAGAAGGCAAAGTCGCTGGGCGTGAGGATGGAGGCCCAGCCGTAGTTGAGGGAGACGGCCGGCACCATCGGCAGGGACCCAACGGTGCACGAGTGCACCACGTACATCTGGTTCTCGATTGCCCGGGCATGGGCACAGTAGCGAACCCGGAAGAATCCCTGCCGGTCGTCGGTGCAACTCGGAACCAGGAGGATGCGCACCTGTTCCCGCGCCGCCGCGCGCACGATCTCGGGGAACTCCACGTCGTAGCAGATCGCGATGGCAATGCGCCCGAAGGAGGTCTCGAACACCTTGAGCACATCGTTCGGGGTCACCATCCACTCTTCCGACTCGAACCGCGTCATGTGCAGCTTGCCCTGCACCCCATGGTCACCCCGGGGGTTGAACAGGAAGCACTCATTGGTCACGCGCCCGTTACCGTCCCGGTGGACGGGTATGGTTCCGGCCGCAATGTAGATCCCATGTTTCCTCGCGAGACCGCCCATGAGATCCACGAAAACCTCCACCTGATCGGCCAGCGCCAGGATCTGGTCGCGGATCGGACGTCGGACGTCACCGAGGGTGAGGAGCTGCAGCGTGAAGTACTCGGGAAAGACCATGAGGGTGCACTTGTAGTCCGCCGCCGTATCCACCAGGCCCTCCACCTGATCGCGGAAGGCCTCGAAGGTGGTGACGGGACGGATGAAATACTGGACCGATGCGACACGTATGCGCTCCACCGTGATTACCCTCCGGGTCGGGGCATGAGGGCCCGCGGCGCGTCCGGGGCCCTTCCCGCAATGTGAGGTCGGGGAGAGAAAGATGCCACCCTGTCCCCCGGGAGGCGGGGAGGTGTGGAGATGTGGAGGTGTGGAGCGATCCGGTACCGATATCCTCCCGGCCGGACCGGGTTCCGATCAGTACCCGGCGGGGTTGGCGGTCTGCCAGCGCCAGGAGTCGGCGCACATGCGGTCGAGGTCGTGCCGCGCCACCCAGCCGAGGAGGGTTCGAGCCCGACCGGGGTCGGCGTAGCATTCGGCCACGTCGCCCGGACGGCGGGGAACGATCTCGTGCGGGATCGGGCGTCCCACCACCCGTTCGAACGCGGCGATGACCTCGAGCACGCTGTAGCCCCGGCCGGTGCCCAGGTTGCAGACCTGCACCCCCCCGGTGGCCACGAGCTGTTCCAGAGCCCGGAGGTGGCCCACGGCGAGGTCCTCGACATGGATGTAGTCGCGGACTCCCGTCCCGTCGGCCGTCGGGTAGTCTCCGCCATAGATCCGGACTCGGTCGAGCTTCCCCACACCCACTTGGGTCACATAGGGGAAGAGATTGTTCGGGACGCCGGTGGGGTCCTCACCGATGGTTCCGCTGGCATGGGCTCCCACCGGGTTGAAGTACCGGAGGATACCGATGCGCCAGGAGGGATCCGCCCGATGCACGTCCTGCAGCACCTGTTCCATCATGACCTTGGACCACCCGTAGGGATTGGTGGACCGGAGCGGAGCCTCCTCCCGGATCGGCACCTGGTCCGGAATGCCATACACGGTGGCCGACGAGCTGAACAGCAGCGTCCGCACTCCCTGTTCCGCCATGCTGGCGCAGAGGTTCAGGGTCCCCGTCACGTTGTTGCGGTAATAGCGCACCGGCTGGGCGACCGATTCCCCGACGGCCTTGAGCGCGGCGAAGTGGATCACGGCGTCGGGCCGCGATTCCCCCATGATCCGGTCCAGGGCCACCCGGTCGAGGAGATCCTCCCGGTGAAAGGTGACCGACCGCCCCGCGATTGCTTCCACGCGGCGGAGCGCCTCTTCCTTGCTGTTGACGAGGTTGTCGACCACGGTGATGTCATGGCCCGCGGCGAGCAGTTCCACACAGGTGTGAGTTCCGATGTAGCCGGCGCCGCCGGTGACGAGAATGCGCATGATGCCCTGGACAGAAAGAGAATGCTTCGCGGCACAGCAAGGGGTATGCCCGAGGGAACGCCAATCGGCTCTTCAGAATTTCGCGTGGGTTCCCCGGGGCTTTCGCCCCGGGCTCGGCGGCGGGAGGCCGTTGACACGGCCTGGTGCTCGTGCCGGCTCCCGGTGGCGTGAGCCACCTCACCTGGCCGAGCAAGGGGCGAAAGCCCCGGGAAACATCACGCAAGGCCGAGCACCCCGAGCCGGGTGCGCGACTCCGCCCCGTCGTGTGACCTCATTCGGGATCCCGGCACTGTGACACTTGCCACAGGGCACGGCCACAGGAAACTCGACGAGCCCGCTAGTGGACCTCCTGCAACATGGCCCGGATGCGGGGAAAGGCTGTCTCGATGTCGGTCAGAGACACAGCCCCGACCGAGAGCCGGAACCAGCCGGAATCCTCATCCAGTCCGAAGGCCTGAAACGGGACGACGGCCCAGCCGGCCCGCTCCAGCACGAGGCGCCGCACCGCTTCATTGTTCCGGATCATCTGACCGCCGAGCGACCGTCCCACCAGGTCGAGACGGAGGGAGAGGTAGATCGCCCCCTGAGGATCGACACAGTCCACCGGAAACCCCTCCGCCTGCAGGGCCCGGACCCCGGCGGTCAGAGCCGTCAGGCGAGCCTCCACCCCGGCATTGGTGGTGGCCCGAAACGCCGCCACGGCGTCCTCATCCGCCAGGAAGGCCGCCGTGGCGACCTGTTCGGGCCGCGGGGCCCAGGCGCCCACGTGCGCGAGGAGATCGCGCATGCGGGCGCTGATCACGGGCGGAGCCATCGACCACCCGACCCGGAGCCCGGTCGCCGCGAACGCCTTGGAAATTCCGTCGAGAGAGATCACGTACGGGGCCGCCTCCGGCACCAGGGCGAGAGGGTGAACGTGGCGGGCCTCTCCAAACACAAACGAACCATAGACCTGGTCATGCAGAACGAACAGGAGGCGCTCTCCCCGGACGAGACGACGCTGGTTCTCCTCCACCACCGCGCGGAGGATCGCCTCCATGGTGTCCGGCGGGATGATCGTTCCAGTCGGGTTGGCGGGCGTGCAGAGGGAGAGCAGTCGGGCTCCGGGAAGGAGAGGAATGACCTGATCCGCTGTGGGCTGAAACCCGGAGGCCCGTGTGGTGGGAATCTCCACCGGCTCCGCACCCACAAGCCAACTGTAGGGTTGGTTGTTCCAGGACGGGACCGGATAGATGACCCGGTCCCCGGGATCGACGAGGGTGCGAAAGGCCGCGTAGAGAACAGGTCGGGAGCCGCTGGTGACCAGAATGGCCTCGCGGGGATACTCGACCCCGTGTTCCCGCTGGACGTAGGCGCGGATGGCGTCCCGCAGGACGGGAAGGCCGTCGCCGGGGGGATAGTTGGTCTCGTGGGCATCGAGCGCCGCCTGGACCCCGGTTCGGAGGACCTCGGGAATCGGAAACTGCCGGGGATCGAAGTCGCCCACGGTCAGGTTGCAGATCGGGCGCCCCTCGGCCTGGAGTGTTCGGATCTCGGCGGCGATCCGCAGGATCTCGGAGGCGCACATCCCACGGGCCCGGGCGGAGCAGGAGGCGGCCAGAGGCTCGGGAGGGCCGAAGTCGAGGGTGTCGGGCAGGATGGAAGTCATGCTGCATTCTACCCCGACCGACGTCGGAGGGCCAGCGCGGCGGGCGGGGGAGCGGTGGGAGGGGGGGAGGGTGGACGTGGGACGTGGGACGTGGGACCGTGGGACATAGGGCATATAGTCCCTTACGGGCAAAATTGAACACAAAATGGCAACAATATTGTGGGCGACGCCCGGAAGCCCTTGCCGGCAAAGTGTTTGACGGCCGTTGGGAATGTATCCAACTTCGGTGCCTTCGCGACGCGGAGCGCGCCGTGACCAGGCGAGTGGTGTTTCCCGGGGCTGACGCCCCTTGCTCGGCCAGGGGAGGTGGCTCACGCCACCGAGGATCCCGGGCGGCTCACGCCACCGAGGATCCCGGGCGAACACCCGGCCGTGTGAACGGCCTCTCGCCGCCGAGCCCGGGGCGAAAGCCCCGGGGAAACCGCACGGCCCCGAAGCGCCTCTTTGGTTCCGCTGTGCCGACTTAGGACATAGGACATAGGACATAGGACATCCACAGTCCGGCGTCCTCCCTATGTCCTACGTCCTACGTCCTAATATTCTCTGCAGGCAGTGCGCCGCGTAGGAATCGAACCTACAACCTAGTGATTAAGAGTCACTTGCTCTGCCAATTGAGCTAGCGGCGCGGGTCGTGCTGTAATAGCCCCAAGGGGAATCGAACCCCTGTTCCCACCTTGAAAGAGTGGTGTCCTGACCGTTAGACGATGGGGCCGGGTCCCGCCGAATAGCGCTAACGGGATTCGAACCCGTGTTCCAGCCTTGAGAGGGCTGTGTCCTGGTCCCCTAGACGATAGCGCCACACCAGCCGCGTCACACTCTGTTTCACAGGCCCGGCAGGAATCGAACCTGCAACCCCCGGTTTTGGAGACCGGTGCTCTACCAATTGAGCTACGGACCTCTGCAGCCGCCTTTCCCTCTCCCTGGAGGGTGGCTGACGGGACTTGAACCCGCAACCTCCGGAGCCACAGTCCGGCGCTCTAACCGATTGAGCTACAACCACCACGGTCGCCTCAGCCGGCTGCCTGAAGCGGGTGGTAAGGTATCGCCCCCCCCGCAGCCGGTCAACCCCGCGGAACGGTCTGGAACTTGCCCCTGAGTCCTCCGACCGACCGAAGCCCCCCTACCCTCGACACCCCGTTTCCGGTGTCCGGGGCCGGGAACAGCGGCCCACGGTGGCCGGAGAGGGTGACAGGCCCGCAGTGGGCTTCCCGACGGGCCAGAACCCCTCGGTCGGGCCGAGTAAAGAGCAGCGCAAATTGTTGCATATCAACAACTTATTGTCTCAAGCCCAACCCCAGGGCTTCCCACATCCCTCGACCGGCCGGGTGGCAGGACGGGGGGAGGATGCACACTCGCGGAGGAAGGTATGCCTCGACGGACAGCACGGTTTCTCCCGGTTCTCGTTACGGCGCTTGCTGCCATAGTCATGGCAGGTTGCGACGGTGACCCGACCTCGTCCGGTCCCCGGATCATCAGCCTCACTCCGGTGGCCGGGTCAGGACAGCAGGGAGTCGTCGGGTCGCTGCTGACCCAGCCCTTCGTCATTCAGGCGGCCGACCAGTTCGGCGTCCCCCTTCCCGGGCTTTCAGTCTCCTGGCAGGTCGTCTCGGGAGGAGGAACGGTCACCCCATCCCAATCCCAGACGGGCGTGGATGGACGGGCATCCACACTCCTGCGGCTCGGGGCCGACAGCGGCACCCAGGTGGTCAATGCGATCATCACCGGGGTCCAGCCGGTCTCTTTCTCTGTGCTCGCCATGGCGGACACCACATCCAACGATCCCAACCAGCCTCCGCCCCCGCCACCACCGGCGAAGGTGTCTTTCCAGACCATCTCCGCCGGGGACCGCCATACCTGCGGACTGACCACCGACAATGTGAACTATTGCTGGGGCTTCAACGGCGACGGACAACTGGGGATCGGAGTGCCTCCCCTCGGAAGCGGTCCTCTCTTCGCCTTCCCCCAGCCGGTAATGGCGGTGGGTGACCTCACCTTCCGGCAGGCCATCGGGTCGCGATTCCACTCCTGCGCCCTGACCCTTTCCGGACTGGCCCATTGCTGGGGCACCAACGTGGATGGACGCCTCGGGGACGGAACCGTCGCTCCCAAGAACGCTCCGGTCCAAGTGGTGACCTCCCAGACCTTCTCCTCGATCAGCCCGGGCCGGCTCCACACCTGTGGCGTCACCCTGGCCAACCGGGCGCGGTGCTGGGGTTTCACCCAGGACGGCGCTCTCGGTGTCGGAATGGTCGCGGGGGATTCCCTCCTGATCCCCGGTGTGGTCGCCGAGGACACCATCCCCTTCCGGGCCGTCTCCTCGGGCCGGCTCCACACCTGCGGCCTCACACCCGCCGGCGCACCCTGGTGCTGGGGCGACAATCAGAGCGGCCAACTGGGTGACGGGACCACAACGCGCGCCATGTCCCCGGTGCAGGTCATCGGTGGCCTCGTGTTCGACAGTGTCTCGAGCGGAGGGAGCCATTCCTGCGCCCTCACCCCCGCGGGAGCCGCCTTCTGCTGGGGCGGAAACGCCTCGGGCCAGCTCGGCAACGGCTCCGCGACGGCGAGCCCGGTTCCGGTTCCGGTGTCGGGGGGAGTTGCCTTCCGTCAGATATCGTCGGGTCTCGACCACACCTGCGCCGTTTCCACGACCAACGCCCTCTTCTGCTGGGGATCCAATGGTTCCGGGCAGCTCGGCCTGGGAAGCACCAACTCCACCTCGACCCCCACGTTGGTCGCCGGACCCGTCAGCGGGTTCACGATGGTCAGCGCGGGCGCCACCCACTCCTGCGGCATGGGCACCGACGGCATCGCCTACTGCTGGGGTGACAACCAGTTTGCCCAGGTGGGAGACAGCACCACCACCGGACGCCTGGTGCCGACGCGGGTGAGCCAGCAGAAATAGGGAGTGGGGAACAGGGAGTAGGGAATAGTAACAATAGGGTGTTGGGTGGTGTCGGGAACTGGGTGTTGGGTATTGGGGCGGCCAAACACCCAGTACCCAGTACCCAGTACCCAGACCCCAATACCGGGGGGAGGGGGGGGTGGAGGGGGGGGCGTGGCCCCCACCCCCCCCCGTGTGCAGGTTTCCCGGGTGGCGGCATCTCCCGTTCGGACACTCGAACCGGGAGGAACCATGTACCGCACCCTCGTGACCCTGTCATGCCTCATCTGTCTGCCTGTCGCGGCGCATGCCCAAGGGTGGATCGAGCCCCCTCCGCACCGCCCCATGCAAGGCGCCGTGGTTCGCGTGTCCTCGATGGTTCGGGCGACGGTGGACGGCCCCGTGGTGCGCTTCGAGGTGGAAGAGAAGTACCGGAACACCGGCGGCGGACTCGCCGAAGGGAGCTATCTTTTTCCGCTTCCCGGAGAGGCCGTGTTCACCGACTTTTCCCTCTTCCAGGGATCCCAGGAGCTCCGCGGCGAGATGCTGCCGGCGGACCAGGCCCGGGCCATCTATGAGGAGATCGTGCGACGGAAGCGTGACCCCGCCCTCCTCACCCTGGCCGGGCATGGCCTGGTGCGAGCCCAGGTGTTTCCGATCGGGCCGGGCGAGACCCGTCGCGTGATCCTCCGGTTCACCCAGATGATGCGCCGGGAGGGGGACGCCTACCGTCTCCGGTACGCCCTCGGACAGCGCGGCGGTCCCGACAGCGCCATCCGCATCTCCATCACGATCCCGGAGGCCGAGCCGTGGGGCCGGCCCTACTCCCCCACCCACGCGCTTTCTCTCCGGCGCGAGCACGGCACACTCCACATCGATGTGGCCCCCGATCGCGGCGGGGACCTGGATCTCCTGCTCCCCCGTTTCGACGGGAACGTCGGGATGGCCCTCCTGACCCATGCTCCGTCGCCCCGCGAATCCGGCCATTTCCTCCTGGTGCTGACACCCGCGCCGTCGGATGACACGCCGACCCCGCGGGACCTCACGCTGGTGGTGGACGTGTCGGGATCGATGGCGGGGTCCAAACTCGACCAGGCCCGGGCCGCGCTCCTCCAGGCGATCCGCACCCTGCGCCCGGAGGATCGTTTCCGCCTCGTGTCCTTCAGTTCGGGCGTGACCGAGTTTGCCGAAGGGTGGTCTCCCGCCACGCCCGAAACCCGCCGCGAGGCGGAACGGTGGGTGAACCAGCTCGAGGCCCGCGGCGGAACCAACATCGCCGGCGCCCTCGACGCCGCCCTGTCCGGACGGACGGCCGCCGGGCGGCACCCCATGGTGCTGTTCCTCACCGACGGTCTCCCCTCGGTCGGGGAACGCTCCCCGGAGGCCCTGGGGGCCCAGGCCGCCGCGGCCATTGGTGCCAGACGGGTCTTCCCGATCGGGGTGGGGCACGATGTGAACACCTGGCTCCTCGACCGGCTCGCCCGGGACGGGCGGGGGACCGTGGAATACGTGGCTCCCGGGGAGAGCGTGGAGGAGGTGATGGGGCGGGTCGTCACGCGGACGAGTCGTCCCGCGCTCACCCACCTGCGGCTGGTGCGCGCCCCGGTGCCCCTGGAGGAGCTGGCACCCGCCGAGTGGCCCGACGTGTTCGCCGGCGACGAAGTGGTGATCACGGGGCGATACCGGGGAGCGGGCCGGGGTCCGCTGGTGATCGAGGGGCGCCGGAATGGACGGGTCGAGCGGATCACTGTGAACACCGTCTTCCCACGTGAGACCGCATCGAACGACTTCATCCCCGTCATCTGGGCCTCGCGACGGATCGGGGAGTTGACGCGCACGATTCGCCTGGAGGGAGAAACCGCCGCGCTCGTCCAGCAGGTCCGTACCCTGGGTCTCCGGTACGGGATCCTCACGCCCTACACCAGCTACCTGGTTCAGGAGCCGGGGCTTCTGGCCCGCCAGGACCTCCCGACCACGATGCCGGCGCCGCGTCCGGAGGACCAATCGGGAGCCGTGGCATTCCGGGCCGCGCGGGAGAGCCGCGACCGGACCGCAGCCAAGTCTCTCGGTGCCGCCGAAGCGGTGGCTCTGGATGCCCCGGCCGGCCCCTCCCGGGAAGAAGGCAGTTCCGTCCGGCGCATCGGTGGGCGGATCCTGGTCCTGCGGAACGAGATCTGGACGGACATGGCGGCCCGCGATACCGTCCCCGTGATCTCCGTCGAGACGTTCAGCGACGCGTGGTTTGCCCTCCTGCGGGCCCTGCCCGAACTGGCACCGGTCGTGCGGGATGGAGACATGACGCTCCTGGCCGGCCGGATGGTCAACCTGCGATTTGGTGCCACCGGAACGACCCGCTGGAAGACGGGAGAGCTGGATCGCATCATCCGGGAGTTTCGGGGCCGATGACAACCGCGCTGGCCGATCTCTTCGCCGAGTATCACGAGTCCCTCGTCCGGATGCTCTATCGCCGGACGGGGGACCGGGATCAGGCGGAGGATCTGGCCCAGGAGGTCTTTGCCCGGGCGGCGGTGGCACCACCGCGGAACCCGCGCCCCTGGCTCTTCGCGGTGGCGCTCAATCTGGTGCGTGAGGAAGGGCGACGAACCACGCGACGGGCGCGCCGTCTGGAGCTCTACCGCGCCGAAACCGATGTACCGGGACCCACGCCGGACGATGCGCTGACCCGTGAGGACCGGGTGACCCGGGTGCGCGCCGCCCTGGCGGCTATTCCGGCCCGCGATCGCGACGCCCTTCTCCTCAAGGCGGAGGGGTTCAGCTACGACGACATCGCCACGACGCTGGGGCTTGCCCCCGGCGCGGTCGGGACGACCCTGTCCCGCGCCCGCCGTCGGCTGGTCACCGCGTATCGTGAATGCTCCACGGAGGATCAGCATGCCGCATCTTGACGAAGGCACCCTGCACGCCCTGGTGGACGGCGAGATCCCCTCCTCCGATCTCCCCCCTCTGCAGGACCACCTCTCCTCCTGCGCCGCATGCCGGACCGCACTGGAGGAGGCCCGGGCCCTGGCCGGTGAGGCGCTCGACCTGGTGGAATCTCTCCAGATCCCGGAGGCATCGTCCCCCCGGTCCGGGGGCGGCCCGCTCCCCTCCCCGCGCGCGAGTTCCCGTCGCTGGACGCGGTTGGCGTGGGCGGCCACCGTGGTGGCGGCCGTGGGTGTGGGATACGGCGTCCGGGACGTCCTCCCCCCTCCCCTCGCTCCCGCCGACGCGGTGACGCAGGCGGCGCCGGATGACTTCGAAGCGCCGACTCCTCCCCCGGCCGAGCGACGGGAGGCGGTGACGGTCCCCCCCGGAGTGGAAGCGGGCAAGGAAGAGGAAGCCCGGCCGAGCGAGCCGGAGGTCCCTCCCCCGGCACCGATGGCCAAGGCCACGGCCATCGATTCGCCCACGACACCGGTGCGGGCCGCGCCTCGGGTGACGGGTGGCAGCACACTCGGCGTCG
>JBGSKF010000043.1:0-3573 GCA_041741375.1 Gemmatimonadales bacterium
CACCCTGATGGCCACCCTGCTGGCTCGGGAGGGATGGCGGGTGACTCTGCTCGAGCGCCGTCGCGATCCGCGGACCGACGGGGCCGAGGCGGGCCGATCCATCAATCTGGCGATCTCGGCGCGGGGGCTCGCCGCCCTGGAGGCGGTGGGACTGCGCGAGCGGATCGAGGCGATCTCGACCCTGCTCCACGGCCGACAGGTCCATGCGGCGGACGCAGCCACGGCATACCAGCCCTACGGGAAGGCGGGGCAGGGGATTCGGTCGGTGACCCGCACCGATCTCAGCATCATGCTGCTCGAGGCGGCGGTGGAGGCCGGGGTCGAGATCCGGTTCGATGTTCGCTGCGAGGAGATCGACTTGGCCACGGGAACCGTCCACCTCGGTGCCGACATCCCGCCGGTGACGGGCGATCTGCTCGTCGGGGCCGATGGCGCCTTCTCCGCGGTGCGGGGTCAGATGCAGCGCCTCGACCGGTTCAATCTGTCGCAGCAGTATCTCTCCCACGGCTACAAGGAACTGCGGATCGCTCCGGGTCCGGAGGGACGCCACCGCCTGGCGCCGGACGTGATGCACATCTGGCCGCGCGGCGGATTCATGCTGATGGCGATGTCGAACCGCGACGGATCCTTCACCGTCACCCTCTACCTCCCCTTCCGGAGTCTTGCCAGCTTTGCCTCGCTGCACACCGGCGAGGATGCCGTCGCCTTCTTCCGCAGGGAATTCCCCGACGTGGTTCCCTTGATTCCCGACCTGGCCCAGCAATGGACCAGCCATCCGACCGGATCCCTGGTGACCGTGCGGGCCGACCCCTGGTCGGTGGGGGACCGGGTGGTCCTGGTGGGAGACGCGTGTCATGCCGTGGTGCCGTTCTATGGCCAGGGGGCCAACGCCGCGTTCGAGGACTGCCTGGTCCTGGCCGAGGCATTGCGCCGCTCTCCGGGGGACGCCGGCGCCGCCTTCCAGGAGTACGAGGCGGCGCGGAGAGTGCACACCGATGCCCTCGCCGAACTCGCGATCGACAATTTTCTGGAGATGCGGGACCGGGTGGCCTCACCTCTCTTCCGGGCCCGGAAGGGACTGGAGCGTCTCCTGCACCGCCTCTTTCCCCGGGCCTTTCTCCCCCTCTACACCATGGTGTCGTTCACCCGGATTCCCTACGCCGATGCGCGGCGGCGGGCCCAGCGGCAGTGGTGGACGGTGACGGGGGTTGCCGTGCTTCTTGCGTTGCTTGTTCTGGCCTGGGTGGTGGGGTGAGGGCTCTCTCAACGAGGTTGCCATGCCACCGCTGACCTATCCGCGATACCTCCACCTGCCCGAACTCCTCGCGCTCCAGGTTCCGCGATCGGACCCGGCGGAACACGACGAGATGCTCTTCATCGTCATCCACCAGGTCTATGAACTCTGGTTCAAGCAGATCCTGCACGAGGGAGACAAGCTCGGCCGGGATCTGCAGGGAGGCGATCTCTACGGGGCGATTGCGACGTTGAAACGGATGCGCACCATCATGAAGACCCTGGTGGGCCAGCTCGACATCCTGGAAACGATGACTCCCCTCTCCTTCGCGTCCTTCCGGCATCGGCTCGACACCGCGTCGGGATTCCAGTCCACCCAGTTCCGGGAACTGGAGTTTCTCTGCGGCTGGAAGCGGCCGGAGTTCGTGCCCGTCGGGGAGGGAGATCCGGCGGTGGACCGGGTGGTGTGCCGCTTCGAGGAGGCGACCCTCGTGGATCACTTTTACCGGTTCCTGGCGGGCCGGGGTCTCGAGGTGCCGGAAGCCCTGCTCCGGCGCGATGTCCGGCGGCCGGTGGAGGGCTCGGAGGCGGTGCAGGAACAGCTGTTCACGGCGTACACGACCCAGCCCGACCTGGTGCTCCTCTGCGAATTGATGCTCGATTTCGATGAGGGCTTCCAGGAGTGGCGGTATCGTCACGTGAAGCTGGTGGAACGGACCATCGGGGCCAAGCAGGGGACGGGAGGGTCAGAGGGAGTGGAGTTCCTGAAGCGGAGCCTCTTCCGGCCGCTCTTCCCCGACCTCTGGGCCGTGCGGCACCGGATGTAAGGAGGGAGGACACAGGACGCAGGACATAGGACGTAGGATTGTAGGACGTAGGATGTAGGACGTAGGACATAGGACGTAGGACAGCAGAACCCAACACCCAACTACACCAAACACCCAGTTGTTGGGATATGATTCGATTCAATCACAGGTTCCCTGTACGCGGACTGCGAGACTGGGGTTGATGACTGACTTCTCCCAATCAGGCCGGGCGCCTGGGCTGGCACGGTTGCTCACCCTGCTTGCCTCATGCACGGGAGGCTCGTCCCCCCGGTTGACGTCGGCTGAGGACGATCCTCTCCTGGTGTCGGGCTGCGCTGGCCCGGCCGGGGCGGATCGGTGGGCTTCCGGTGTGTCCGGGTATCATGCGGTCCGGACGTTCGGGCAGCGGGTGGGGGAGGAGTTGGTCCACCCGGTCGGTGTGGCCGCGGCCGCCGATGGCCGCTCGGTCCTGTTCGACCTGGGGCTTCCGTCGGTGATCACCTTCGACTCCGATCTGCGGGAGACCCACCGATTCGGCCGGTCCGGTCAAGGACCGGGCGAGTTCGACGCCGTGATACCTCTCCGATTGAACATTGCCCAGGAATCGTGGGTTGCCGCCTCCGACTCGGAGATTGTGACGGTTTCAGGGGGACGAGTAGAGCAGTTCTCCTGGGGTGGGGACCACCGACGATCGTACACCCTCAGGACGGGCAGGCTCACCTTACCGAGGTTGATCCTCTCCGTGAGGGGAATATGGGTCGCGGATGGGGAGATCCTGCTTGTGGCGGGCTTCCCGCTCCCGTGGACAGGGTTCTCAGGGGCGATGGTGTTTCGGGCCGGCCCGGATTCGCTCGTGGCGATCGACAGCGTGATCGGCCCGCCTCCCCCTCAAGAGGGCGGAAGGATGGTTTCCCCATCCGGGCAGGCCAGGTCGCGGGTGCTGGTGTGGGGTGATTGCTTGCTCGCAAACGACGGCGCGAGCCTCACATGGCATCTGCGACACTTGGTCACCGGGGTGCGGGACTCCGTGCTCCTGCCGTCCTTCGGGCGCCGGCCACCCGCTCCATTGTCCCCGGAGCAGGTGCGGGAACGCGAAGCACTCACCCGGGCAGGCGGGTTGAGCATCCGCGCCCCGACCGTCCCCCCCTCGGCCCTCAACCGATGGCGTGCCGCCATCGTCGACCCTGACGGGGTGCTCTGGCTCTGGCCCGAGAAAGGGGATTGGGAGGAAGGGGAGGGTGTTGAGGTGATCCGCGTGTCACTTCGCACCAAACGCTCGGCCTGGGATACGGTGCCGGCCTTCCCGGCCGCCTTCACCCTGCCGGGAGAATTTGTTGCCTCCCACGAAGACGCGGACACGGGCATCCGCTTCCTCACCCTGTACAGAAACAGTGGGTCTACGCGGATTCGTGTGGGTCATTTGAGGTGCGTTTTCGGTAGGGGAGGTAGGAAGGCTGCGATGATCTTCAGCTTCAGGTACTCCTCGTCGCGGTAGCCGTAGGCCCGCCGTTGCAGCACACGGATCTTGTTGTTG
>JBGSKF010000044.1:0-10037 GCA_041741375.1 Gemmatimonadales bacterium
CCACATCGTGGCGGGCGACGTGTTCCAGATCGTCGCGTCCCGGTCGTTCCGAGTCCCCTGTCCCGACCCGCTCGCCGCCTACCGCGTCCTGCGGGCCCTCAATCCAAGTCCCTACATGTTCTATGTACGAGGGACCGCCGGGACCCTCTTCGGCGCCTCGCCGGAAACGGCGGTGCAGGTCCAGGGTCCGGCTCCCCACCGGGTCACCATCCGGCCCATCGCCGGGACGGCGGCTCGGGGACGCCAGGAGGATGGAAGTCCCGACGCCGACCACGACGCGCGGCTGGAGGCGGCGCTTCGCACCGACGCCAAGGAGATGGCCGAGCACATGATGCTGGTGGACCTGGCCCGGAACGACATCGCGCGGGTCTCGGTGCCGGGAACGCGACAGGTGACCAAGCTCCTCACGGTGGAGCGCTACTCCCACGTGATGCACCTGGTCTCGGAGGTGGCGGGCACTCTCGCCCACGGGCTCGACGCCCTGCATGCCTACGCCGCTTCGATGAACATGGGCACGCTCGTCGGCGCTCCCAAGGTCCGGGCCGCGGAACTCCTGCGCGAGGTGGAGGTGTCGCGGCGCGGCCCCTACGGGGGTGCCGTGGGCTACCTGACCCACACCGGCGACATGGACACCGCCATCATCATCCGGGCCGGGATGGTGCAGAACGGCATCGCCACGGTCCGCGCCGGCGCCGGGGTGGTGCTCGATTCGCGCCCCGAGCGCGAGGCCCGGGAAACACGGCAGAAGGCCGCCTCCGTGCTCCGGGCCATCGCCCTGGCGCAGACCACGGAGATGGAGCGCGGCTCATGAGACTCCGGGTGATCATGCTCGACAACTTCGACTCCTTCACCTTCAACCTGGTGGACGAGTTCGCCAAGCGCGACTGTGCCGTGGAGGTGTGGCGCAACGACGTGCCGGCGGACCACCTCCTCGAGCGAGCCGCCCCTGCGGCGGGGCTCCCGGCACTCCTCGTGGTGTCCCCCGGGCCGGGGACACCCGCGGCGGCGGGCTGTTCGGTCGAGGCGATCCGGAGGGCCGCGGGCCGGGTACCGGTTTTCGGCGTCTGTCTCGGGCACCAGGCCATCATCGAGGCCTTCGGGGGCGAGGTCGGTCCCGCGGGCGAGATCCTCCATGGCCGCTCCTCCGTGATCACCCACGAGGACGACCCGCTGTTCGAGGGGATCCCGTCGCCCTGCACCGTCGGTCGCTATCATTCCCTCGCCGGATGCCGGGTGGACGCCCCCCTCCGGGTCATCGCGCGAAGCGGGGAGATCGTCATGGCCGTGCGACACGACATCCAGCCCATCGTGGGCGTGCAGTTTCATCCCGAATCGATCCTCACTCCCTTTGGAGGAACGCTGGTGGAGAACATGATCCGGTCGGTCACCGGGGCCGCACAGCCATGATCCCGGTGGCCGAGGTGCTCAACCTGCTCGCGGTGCGGAGCCTCACCCGGCCCGAGGCCACCCTCGTCTTTCAGGGGATCATGGCGGGCCGCTATGGGGATATCGAGATCGCGGCGGTGCTTGCCGCCCTCAAGACCCGGGGCGAGACCCCCGACGAGATCGCGGGGGCGGCGGCCGCGTTGCGGGAGACGGCCCTGCCCTTTCCCCGCCCCGACTATCGCTACGCCGACACCTGCGGCACCGGAGGAGACGGCCTCGGCACCGTCAACGTCTCCACGGCCGTGGCCCTGGTGGCCGCCGAGCTCGGCATCCCGGTGGCCAAGCATGGCAACCGGTCGGTGTCGTCGCGCTGCGGCTCCGCCGATCTCCTGGAGGCCGCCGGCGTGCGACTCGATCCCTCCCCCGACGTGGCGCGACGCTGCCTCGACGAGGTCGGCCTCTGCTTTCTCTTCGCCCCGCAGTACCATGCCGGGGTCCGCTATGCCATGCCGGTCCGGAAGGCGCTCGGAACCCGAACCCTCTTCAACCTCCTCGGCCCCCTCTCCAATCCCGCGTTTCCCGTCTGGCAACTCCTCGGCGTGTACGATCCCGCCCGATGCCCCATCCTGGCGGAGACCCTCGGGTTGCTCGGCGCGGAGACCGCCCTCGTGGTTCATGGCGGTGGTCTCGATGAACTGGCGCTGCACGCGCCGACCCGGGTCGCCCTCTGGAAGGAGGGCCGGGTGACCGAATGGGAGATCACCCCCGAGGAGGCCGGTCTGCGGCGACATCCGATCGAGGCCCTGGCCGGAGGAGACCCCGCCGACAACGCCCGCTGGCTTCGGCGGCTTCTGGCGGGAGACGGCGACGACGCCCACGTGGACGCGGTGTCGCTCAACGCCGGAGCGCTGGTGTGGATCACCGGTCACGCTCCCACGCTCGCCGGGGGAGTGACAGTGGCGCGTGAGGCCCTGCAGTCGGGCCGGGTGGCGACCCGGCTGGCCCGCTGGGTGGAGTTGTCCCATGGCACTTGACGCCATCGTGTCCCACGCCCGCGCGGATGTGGCCGCCCGCAAGGCGGAGGGCCCCTCCTGGGATGAGTGCGCACCCTCGGACCGGAGCCTGGAGGCGGCGCTTCGCGCACCTTGCACGAGCTTCGTGCTGGAATGCAAGAGGGCCTCGCCAAGCCGCGGAGTGATCCGGGCCGAGTACGATCCGGTGGCGATCGCCCGAACCTATGCCGCGCACGCGGACGCCATTTCCGTCCTCACCAACGCGCGGTACTTCGACGGGAGCCACGCGCATCTGCGCGCCGTGCGCGAAGCCGTCTCCCTCCCCGTACTCTGCAAGGATTTCATCGTGGACCCTTGGCAGGTGCGGGAGGCCCGGGGTCATGGAGCCGACGCCGTTCTCCTCATGCTCAGCGTGCTCGACGACGAGGCCTGGCGCCGGTGCGCCGCCCAGGCCGCCGCGCTGAGCGTGGATGTCCTGACCGAAGTCCACACCGAGGAGGAACTCACCCGGGCCGTGGCCCTGGGGGCCCCGATCATCGGGATCAACAACCGGGACCTCCGAACCCTGACGGTGGATTGCGACGTCACCCGCCGCCTGGCGTCCCGGGTGGCCGGGAATCGGATTCTTCTTTCCGAATCCGGTATCGAGTCGCACGCCGACGTGGTGGCGCTCCGCGACCTCTGCCACGGATTCCTCGTGGGGACTTCCCTGATGCGGGAACCGACCCTCGACCATGCCGTCTCCCGGCTGGTTTTCGGGGTGACCAAGGTGTGCGGTTTGACTCGCCCCGAGGACGCGGCCCTCGCGCGGGACGCGGGGGCCACCCACGGCGGCCTCATCTTCGCTCCGGAATCCCCACGCCGCGTCACCCTCGAGCTCGCCCGCCGGATCCGCGCCGCGGCCGACCTCGAGTGGGTCGGAGTGTTCGTGAACGCGGACGCCGAGGTGATCGCCTCGACGGCCCACGACCTGCACCTGGCCGCGGTGCAGTTGCATGGCGAGGAAACCCCCGAGAAGGTGGCCACCGTGCGCGCCCTGCTCCCCGAGGCGACCGAGGTGTGGAAGGCGGTGCGCATCCGGGATCGGGTTCCCTCCCTTGCCGAGAGCGGAGCCGACCGCCTGGTGCTCGACACGTGGTCCGGCACCGCACGAGGGGGCACCGGCCACACCTTCAACTGGGATCTCCTCCAGGGTAACCCGGACCGGGGGCGATGCCTTCTCGGCGGCGGCCTCACTCCCGCACGCGCCGCGGCCGCGGACGCCATCGGAGCGTGGGGTCTCGACGTGAACTCGGGAGTGGAATCCGCCCCGGGGCACAAGGACCCCGACCGGGTCCGGGATTTTCTGGCCGCGCGTCGCGGCCGCGGGCGGCTCTTCGTGGAGGGCATATGAAGTTGTCGGGTCGGTTTGGCGAATTCGGCGGGACGTTCGTCCCCGAAATTCTCGTTCCCGCCCTGGAGGAACTGGAGGGCGCCTTCCTCGATGCGCGGGAGGACGCCACCTTTGCGGCGGATCTCACCCGTCTCCTCACCCATTATGCCGGTCGGCCCACCCCACTCTACCGCTGCCGCCATCTCGGCGCCGAGACCGGAAGCACGATCTGGCTCAAGCGCGAGGACCTGCTCCACGGGGGTGCCCACAAGACCAACCAGGTGCTGGGGCAGGGACTGCTGGCCCGGCGCCTCGGCAAGCGCCGGCTCATCGCGGAAACCGGCGCCGGCCAGCATGGGGTGGCCACGGCGATGGTCGGGGCGCTCCTCGGATTCGAGACCCGGGTGTACATGGGGGCCAAGGACGTGGACCGCCAGCGCCAGAACGTGTTCCGCATGGAACTGATGGGGACGGAGGTGGTGCCGGTCACCACCGGCGGGCAGACCCTGAAGGATGCGATCAACGAGGCACTGCGGGACTGGGCCGGCTCCTATGCCGACACGCACTACCTGCTCGGCACCGTGGCGGGACCCCATCCCTTCCCGCTCATGGTGCGGGAGTTCCAGCGGATCATCGGCCGTGAGGCCAGGGCGCAGGTTCTGGAGGAGACGGGACGCCTCCCCGACGCCGTCATCGCCTGCGTGGGGGGGGGCTCGAACGCGATGGGGATCTTCAGCGATTTCGTGGAGGACACCGGTGTCCGTCTCGTCGGGGTGGAACCAGGAGGCAGGGGGCTGGCGACGGGGGCGCACGGGGCCACGATCCTGCGGGGAAGTCCCGGCATCCTGCACGGTGCCCGCACCATGATGCTGCAGGACACCGAGGGCCAGATCACCGAGACGCACTCGGTGTCGGCGGGGCTCGACTACCCGGCCGTCGGGCCGGAACATGCTCATCTCCGGGCCACCGGCCGTGCCGAGTACGTGTCGGCCACCGATGGCGAGGCCCTCGATGCCTTCTCCGCCCTGGCCCGCGCCGAGGGAATCATCCCCGCCCTGGAGAGCTCTCACGCCCTTGCCTGGGCCTTGGGGGAGGCCCGCCGGGGCACCCCGGGCCGTCACCTCGTGATCAACCTCTCCGGCCGGGGGGACAAGGACATCGACACCGTCCGGGCGCACCTCTCCGCGGGCACACAGGAGCCCCATGTCTGACGCGATTGGTTCCCGCTACGCCGCCACATTCGCAGGTCTCTCCACGCGAGGAGAGACCGCCTTCATCCCCTTCACCATGCTCGGTGATCCCGATCCCGCGCGCTCCGCCGCCGTGCTCGACACCCTGGTGGCCGGCGGGGCCGACGCACTCGAACTCGGCTTCCCCTTTTCCGATCCGGTCGCCGACGGCCCCGTGATCCAGGCGGCGGGTGTCCGGGCGCTGGCTGCGGGCACTCGGCAGGGCGATTGCTGGGCCCTCATCGCCGCCGTCCGCGCACAGGCCCCTGCCCTGCCCATCGGCCTCCTGGTCTATGCCAATCTGGTCGTGCGCCGAGGAATGGAGACATTCTACCGTCAGGCAGCGGAGTCGGGGGTGGATTCCGTGCTGGTGGCGGATGCGCCGCTGCTGGAGATCGCGCCGTTCCAGGCGGTGGCGAGGGATCACGGGATCGCGACCGTTCTCATCGCGCCACCCACGGCCGACCAAGCCCGGCTCGAGCGGATCGCCACGACCAGCGAGGGCTACACCTACGTGGTGACCCGGGCCGGCGTCACCGGTGTGGATGATCAGCTTCACGAGGAGAGTGCGGGACTCATCGCGACGTTGCGGGCGGCGGGAGCGCCCCCTCCGGTCCTCGGGTTCGGCATCGCGACCCCGGAGCATGTGCGGACGGCAGCGCGCCTGGGCGCCTCGGGTGCCATCTCCGGATCGGCCGTGGTGCGCCAGGTCGCCGCCCTGGCGGAGGGGGCCGGCGAGGCCGAGACTCTCGACGCCATCCGCGCCTTTGTCCACTCCATGAAGTCGGCCACCCGGAGGGTCCAGCCATGAATGCCACTCCGATCCAGCCCTCGGATCTCCCTTCCCCCAAGGGGCACTACAGCCCCGGCCTCCGGCATGGCGACCTGGTGTTCGTCTCCGGGCAGTTGCCGCTCGACCCCGACACCGGCGCCGTGGTGTCCCCCGACATCACGGCGCAGACGCACCGGGCGCTCGACCAGGTGGCGTCGATTCTGCTGGCCGGAGGCAGCGACCTGAGCCGGGTGCTTCAACTCACCATCTACCTCACCGACCTGGCCCACTGGAGCGCGGTGAACGCCGTCTGTGCCGAACGATTCGGCGACCACCGTCCCACCCGGGCGATCGTGCCGTGCGGGCCGTTGCATTTCGGGGCGTTGGTGGAGATCACGGCAATCGGAACCGCAGGGGATGGAGGAGTGGGAGTAGGGAGTAGGGAGTAGGGAGTAGGGAGTAGGAGTAGGGTGTAGGGAGTGGGGGCCGGAATTCCGCATTCGTTCCCATGGACATGGACCCCGGCGTTCGCCGGGGTAACGATCGTGCACGACCGGGGTGATCTCGCCCTTCCGAGGTTACACTTCCCCGCTGTCATCCATTCCGAGATCACTCATGCCGAGGCCTGCCGTGACCCGTCTCCTTCTGTCTCCCCTCATTCTCCTGCTGGGGGCCCTTCCGCTCGCGGCCCAGGACGTCCCGAACAACCACCCCGCCGTCCGGAACGCGCTGCAACAGATCCAATCCACCAACGAACAGACCCTCACCCAGCAGATCGCCCTGTGCGAGATCCCGGCGCCCCCCTTCGGGGAGGAGCGCCGAGCGGCTCATTTCCGGTCGATGCTGGAGGCGGAGGGGCTCACCAATATCCGCATCGACGAGGAGGGGAATGTCATTGCGGAGCGACCGGGCACGGGCCCGGGTCCCCGGGTGTTCCTCACTGCACACCTCGATACCGTCTTTCCCGAGGGAACCGACGTCACGGTCACCCGGGTGGGAACCCGGCTGAGCGGTCCCGGCATCGGGGACGATTGCCGGGGTCTGGCGACCGTCCTGGCCGTGGTGCGGGCGTATCGCACCGCGGGAGTGCAGACCACCGGGACGCTCGTGGTGGTGGGCACGGTGGGTGAAGAGGGCGCCGGTAACCTGCGCGGCGTCCGTCATCTGTTTGAAAAGGGGAGCGCCGGGCCGATTGATTACTTCATCTCGGTGGACGGGGTCGGTCTCGGGACCACCACCCGGGCCGTGGGAAGTCACCGCTACAGGGTCACCTTCCGCGGCCCCGGCGGCCACAGCTACGGGGCCTTCGGCATGCCCAACCCGGTCCACGCCCTGGGTCGGGCCATCGCCGGCCTGGCCGATCTCCCGGTTCCGCCGGGTCCCAAGGCCACCTACAGCGTGGGCGTCATCACCGGCGGCACCTCGGTGAACTCGATCGCCATGGAGGCCTCGATGGATGTGGACCTCCGGTCGGAGTCCCAGGTGTCACTGGACCGGCTCGATGCGGGATTCCAGCGGGCCGTGCAGCAGGCCCTGACCGCGGAGCGAGCCCGCTGGACCGGGTCGACGGTCCCCCTGGAGGTGGACGTCGCCTCCATCGGCAAGCGCCCCGCGGGAGGACAACCCGACAACGCCCCCATCGTGCTCACCGCCACCCGCGCCGCCCGGGCGCTCGGCTTCGCCACGGAGCTCGGCGCCTCGAGCACCGACGCGAACATCGCCATGAGCCGGGGTGTTCCGGCCCTCACCGTCGACGGCGGCGGGACCGGCGGAGGAGCGCACTCGGTGAGTGAATGGTACGATGACGGAGAGCGAGGATACCTGGGGCCCCAGTGGGTGGCGCTGATCGTGGCAGGGCTGCTGGGGGTGCGTTAGAGTTTTCCGTGTTCAGTGTTCAGCGTTCCGTCCAGCAGGGGCGGCTCACCGCCGCGCTGGAATCCTGGTCCCTGCAGCTGGGTGGCAGGGCATCCCCCGGAGCGTCATTCCGGCGAAAGCCGGAACCCATGCTCCATGTTCAGTGTGCGAGTCATCCAGAGGGAGACACCCGTCAACCTTCCCGCCGCCTCCCTCCCGCTTCCATTGGACCCCATCCTTCGTGCCTTCGTGTCTTCGTGTGAGATTCCTCTCCCATCAGCTCGAAGACCGGGCACCTTTACACTGCACACTCCTCCTTCCCTTTTCCGTTGGACCCCGGCGTTCGGCGGGGTGACGCTCCGAGGTGAAGCCGGGACTCCGATGTCCTTCGTGCCTTCGTGTCTTCGTGTAAGAATCCTGTTTCCTCGGCTGCTACCCCGGCCAGCCGGGCGGCCGGGTCTCCGACAGGAAGATGAGAGGCGCCGTGAGGTCCCCGGCGAAGAGGGACGCATCGAGTCGTTGGGTGCGGCCCACGTCCTCCCGGCTGGCGCCAATGCCGAGATGGATGAGCAGATGAAGCACGGGCTGGTCCAGGAGTCCAGCCGGCAGGCTCCGCCCGGTGCTGGTGGTCATGGCATCCTCCACCACGGCCGGCACCCGGCCCGAGAGCCAGAGCGGAACACCATCCAGGCACTGGAGGAGACGATACGTCAGGGTTGTGGACTCGCCGCCACAGGTCAGCGCCCCGAAGACCGGGGCCTCGAAAAGGCCAACCCGGGGGAAGATGGCCAGCCCATACCCGAAGTCTACGACTCCATCATTCGCCGCGCCAAGGGTTTCCGCGAGAAGGTCATGGACCGCGGTGAGGTTCGTTGGGATCGGGTCGACATTCATCTTCCACCCACGGGCTCCGGAAACAGGGTAGTGGTACGGGGACCGTCTCACAGCCGCGCATACTGCGGGCCGCGGGGTTGGGGGGTGGGTGTTGGGGTGGGGGTTGGGGTGGGGGTTGGGTGTCGGGGGTTGGGTGTCGGGGGTTGGGTGTTGGGTGTTGGGTGTTGGGTGTTGGGTATTGGGGGTTGGGTTTTGGGTGTTGGGGGGTGGGGTCCCCAGGTCTGACCATCACACAGAAATCTGGACCGCCCCCCAATTCCCAGTACCCAGTACCCAGTCGCCAATACCCAATACCCAGTCCCTAATAGTCCCCAATACCCAATACCCAACACCCAGTCCCCAATCCCCGGTTCGGGGGACTCAACCCAGCTCGGGAGAGGGGCGCCCCTGGATGGTCACAACCGTCCCCTTCCCCACTTCGCTGGCCACCTCGACGGTGGCACCCCAACTTTCTGTCAATCTCCTGACAATGGCCAAACCGAGTCCCGAGCCGCTCGTTGTGGTCGAGAAACGGGGTTCGAAGATCCGCGGAAGGAGGTTGGCCTCGATCCCACTCCCGTTGTCCCGGACCACGACCGAGGAGGACTCCAGCACGATGTCGACAGTGGTGGCCCCCGCGGCACGGGCATTTTCCAGGAGATTGAGGAGCACCTCCCGCAGCTCATCGGCACGGGCCATCAGGCGTGTCGTCCCCCGGCCGTCACCCACGATCTGCACCGTCATGATTTCGGGCGCCACCCGATAGAGCTGGAGCACTTCCTCCGCCACCATCGCCGCGTCGACCGGTTCGGGAGGTGCCACCGGCGCCCCGGGCGCGGCCGATCGGCTGAACGCCCGGGCAATGGTGTCGAGATGGTCGATCTCGCGCAGGATCCTCGCCGCCGTCTCCTCCAGCACCTCCCCCACGTCGCCCCGGTCGCGCTGGATGCGCTGCAGGTGCTGGATACCAAGCCGCATCGGGGTGAGGGGGTTCTTGATCTCGTGCGCCACCTGGCTCGCCATCTCGCCCCAGGCGAGAATCCGCGCGGCCCGGGTGGCATCGGTGATGTCATGCAGCGTGATGACGCCTCCGGCTCCCGGGCCCTCGAACCGGGTGAATCGTGCGGAGTATTGGCGGCCTTCCACCTCGATCTCCTCGCCCGGGGGATCGAATGGCGCGTCATCACGGAGCGCCTGGGTGAGGAGTTCTCCCAGGGCGGACCAGCTGGCGGGAAGGTTCTCGCGCAGGATCCCTCCCTCCGGCAGGGGCACGCCGACGCATTCCTCCGCCCGGGCGTTGGTCCCCAGAATGCGGCCCTCGGCATCGACTCCGATCACGCCGGTCGCCACGCGCGCCAGCACGGCGGCGATGCGTTGTCGCGCCGATTCGAGCGCGTCCCGGCTCGCCTTGACATCCCGCGCCATCCGGTCGAAGGCCTCGAAGACCGGCACGAACTCGAGGGGAGGAGCCGCCGAGGTCGGGGTTGGATCAATGCCCCGCCCCACCTGCTGCGCGGCCCGGCGAAGCTCGGCGACCG
>JBGSKF010000045.1:0-3219 GCA_041741375.1 Gemmatimonadales bacterium
TGCCGTCGTGAAGGCGGTGGTGGCCCGGCCCATCCCGTTCTAGATTTCGACCAGCGAAAACAAGAACGTCCATGTACTTGTCCAGTACCAGGCGTCGTTCAGGGGTTCGACTGGATCGGGATCCTCATACACCACGTATCCCGCTGCGCCGATCCTCACCACGAGGATCGAGTCCCCCTGCCATGCCGTTCCGAACGCCGTTCCCTGGGCGGAGTAGGCTGCATCACATGTGGCCTGATCTGTGGCGATGGTGATGGTCGCAGGATCCGGTCGAAATGGGAGACCAACCCCAGAATAATCGGTCAGGGAGAGGGTATGGCCGATGGCGGATCTAGCACGGGCTGCCCATGTCGAGGTGTCAGTCACGCAAACATTATTCGTTACCGGGGTCCCAGGCGACCGGTCCGGTTCGTGTGCGATGCCGAATCCCCCGGAACCTCCGAGAAGCACAATCGCAATGCCAGCAGTGCTCCAACGCCCATGTCTCACGGACTCGAGGACAACCAATGCGATCGACATCAAGGTAACGGAACTAGATGCCGACGAGTATGAACAGATACTGCCAGGCACTCGTCCAGAACCTCGCTGCCGTGAGGCCCTTCTGGGTATCAGGGGAACTGAAGACGACATAGGCAACGGTGTCAACCTTGACCACGAGAATGGAGTCCGCCGAATAGCTGGAGCCGAAGGTCGCCGCTTCAGCCGCATACGCCGCGTCGCATGTGGCCTGGTCGGTGGCCACCTGAACCAGGGACGGCGATGGCCGATAGGGCAGTTGGCTCGCCGAGTAGTCCGTGTCTGACAGGATGGACACCACCAGGCTCCGAGCCTGCGGCGCCCAGGTCGCCGTGTCCGTTGCGCAGACGTTCTGGGTCGCCGGGCTTGCTGAACCCTCGGATCGCCCTTTTTCCATAGCGAACAAGGTGGGCAGTGTAACCGAGCACGCGATGAGCAGTCTCCAGAACATGTTCCCTCCTAATGGCGCAGGGGATCGCAGGAGCGGCGGTCGGCGATGCGCGAGGTTTGGTCCTTCAAATGGTCCACCCATTCCTGATCCGTGGCCCCATCTGGTTTCGGAGTGAAGGGAGTCCAGTAGACTCCCTCTCCGTCCACCGTCATCAGGCCTTTTCCTGAATTGGCCACTCGTGCCATGTCACCCAGCACGCCTTTTGATGGTCCGGGGTAAGAATAGGCGTCCTGGCCCGGCTTGAGGTCCTCGTCAAGGGTCTTGCACCGGGAAATGGTCCGAGGCAGTGGATCGCCGCCTTCCGGTAGCGGGAGGAACGGGTGAATGTGCGTGTTGAAGTCAGCCTCTGGATCCATCGGCCCGTTGACGTGACACGGCCCGACATCGGTCGGCACGATGGGCGTGACGAGGCACCCCTGTGGCCCGCAGACGACGCTCCCCAACTGTTCCAATCGGTCGTTCCGGTTGGCCGTCGGCTTGGAAGCGTCCCACAGATTTCTGAGCCCCTGCCGTAGCAAGGGATCGTCATTCAGGAGCGTGTCCGGAACCCCTGCAGAATCCACTCCGAGGCAGTCCAGGACGTTCACCGTGATGCTCGCTTCCTGCTCCGGCCCGCCGTTCACCGAGGCCCGGACCGTGAGCGTTCCCGATTCCCGTGCGGTGAACGAACAGAAGATCCAGAATTCGGTGAACCCGGTCCCACAAGTGCCCGCATCAAACACCATCTCCGGAGTCACCCCAGCCTGGGTCGGCGTCCAGGTCCAGCTGAGAACCCGCATCGGCATCCGGAATCCACCGACCCAATACGGTGCTGGAATGACCTCGGCCAGGACACCGGCCTGCCCCACGGGCGGCGTGGAGGGCGGGTTGAGGCGCCGGAGCCTGATTGGCGTCTCCAGGCGATGGACCTTCACCTGGTACGGCGGACCGATCAGGAGCATATCGGATCCACTCCCCGACAGAATGCCTTCCCCTTTAACCCGCTGGATCACCGTGATGCTCGGGAGCGTGCCCGGCGGTGGAGACCAGCAGATGCCCGGCCCGAAGCTTCCTGGAGAAAAGTACCAGGTGCTGAGGGCGGCGTGGCACCTGAAGCTCAAAAGGAAACCGCGGGCATCGGCATTGGTGAAGAACCGGGGACCGCCGGTGTCGGGTGGGGGCGGAGGCGGGAACCATGCCTCGTACTGCCCCTCGAAGGTGAACTTGAACACCCGGGCCTCCGGAGCGCTCGGGAGCCCGATGGCGGTTGTTCCGCCCAAGGGATAGGTCGTCTCGAAGATCAACTCCTCCGACACGGCACCACCGTCGCATCCACCCCCGCCACAATCCAAGGACAACATCGGCACGGGACCTCCCCCGGATGGAACGGGCGCGCTGTTCTGGTCGCTCAGGCCGGTCGGGGGTCCTTCCCCACAGGAGAGGAGGCCAACCACGATCGAGCCGAGCGCCAGGTAGGCGGATCGCAACAGCCAGCGGGTTCGGGCGCGGGAGTTACGCCGCGGGGGGGGGGGGAGAGGAGAGAGACGGAATCACGCCACGGCCAATACCCATGATCACCTCACGAGTCGTCAGGTCCAACCACGCGGTACAACGGCGTCTCGCTACGATGGCAAATGTTCTCATTTTTGTCAAGAGGGCCGGGGTCAGGGCCGGGGGTCAGGTTTCCGGGCCGGGGGTCAGGTCTTGTTCCGGACGTTTGTGAATAATTTCACAAGCCGGAAATGGGCGGTGGCGTGAGATCGGCCCTCATGTGTTTCGGAACATGGATGGACAGGATCAACAGGATATGAACTCACGGGAGGGGAACCGAACCAGCGTATCCCTGGCAGTCAGCATGGCGCGCCGTGACCGAGGAGACAGGTAGCAACGACATCTCGGCAGCCCCGCGTCCGCGGCGGACCCCTCCCCGCGACGATGTACGGGCCATTCGCGAACGGCCCGTACGATGCTTGGGGCAATCCCCAGCCCTCGCAGGCTCGGGGGAGAGGTGGAGGGCCATCCTGTTCATCCTGTTCATCCTGTCAGAAGAAGCTACTCTTGGGAGCAGTATGTGTTTTTAGACATGGATGGACAGGATTGACAGGATGTGATGGCGCGGCAGGGGAACCGAACCAGCGAATCGCTGGTGGTTGGGGGAAAGGGTATGGAGCGGAGGATCTCCGCACCAATCGCCGGGAGTACCGGGCCTTAGGGGATCCCTGAATCCTCCACCCCTCGCGTTCCTCGCCTCATCCCCACTCCCTCTTCCGTAC
>JBGSKF010000046.1:0-13105 GCA_041741375.1 Gemmatimonadales bacterium
ACAGGTTCAGCCCGCCATCGACGCGGAGCGAGCACGGGTGCGGCCGTGGTCCGCGCTGGCCGCCGCCCGGTTCGATACCGCTCTCGCCGCCATCAGCCAGCCCTGGAGCGCCATCATCGATTCGACGGGGGCCGACGGCTGGGTTCGGCTCTCCGTCCCCCCCGGGCGCTATTGGGTCGTGGCCCGAGCCATCAGCGCCCAGGACCCCAACGCCGAGTGGTACTGGAACCTGGCCGCCACCCACGACACCATCCACCTGAACGATCACACCGGTCGACTGCGACCCCGCTACTGATGAGGAGCACACTGATGACGGTTCGCCTGCTGGGACTCTCCCTCTTTCTCGCCCTCGGGACTGCAGCCTCGGCGCAGGCCCAGGCGGACCCTCTCGGCCCGCGCACCAAGGGGTCGCCCAACGCCCCCGTCACGGTGTACGAGATGTCGGATTTCCAATGCCCCTTCTGCAAACAACACAACGATCAGACCTTTCCCCTGATCGAGCGGGAATATATCGAGACCGGCAAGGTGCGGTGGATCTTCATCAACTTCCCGCTCTCCTCGATCCATCCCAACGCCGTGCCCGCCGCGGAGTTTGCGATGTGCGCCGCGCGCCAGAACCGCTTCTGGGACGCCCACGACATCCTGTTCCGGACCCAGCGGACATGGGCACCCCTCCGGAATCCCGGGCCCTTTCTCATGACCCTGGTCGACAGCCTCCGACTGCAGCGTGCCCCGATCGCGACCTGTCTTCAGAATGGAGAAACCCGACAGCTCATCGGAGACGATGCCGCCGGAGCCACCCGGTCCGGGGCGCGCAGCACCCCCACCTTCTACATCGAAGGGGGGCTCATGAGTGGAGCACACCCCATCGGCGTCTTCCGCCAGATCCTCGACTCGATCCACGCGGTCCGGTCCGCCTCGCGTTGACCAGGACCCGTCAGACCACCGCCAGGAACACGTCGTAGAGGGCGTGGGTCCAGGCGGTGACTCCGAAGCCGCGAACCAGGTACATGCCGCTGAACACCGCCCCCGCGATCGCGCGGAAGGTGAACGACTCGATCGCAAAGGGATCCCCGTACGCTCCGACATAGTGGAACCCGCTGAACACCAGGGCTCCCAGCACCACGGCCACCACTCCGGCGGTACCACGCCCCCATCCGAGCAGACGCTGGCCCGCCCAGGCCAGCGCACCGACCAGGATGACCCGGAAGAGCAGCTCCTCATACAACCCGGCCCCCAGAGAAATCATGATCTGGGTCTCGAGCCCCCATTGTGCCATCTTCCCCCCACCCTGCCCTCCGACGACGGCGAGCGCGGGGTGGAGAACCATCCGGGTCAGGCTGCTCACCACCGCACCCAGAGCGAGGGCATAGGCGACCGACTCCAGAAGCATCGCCCCGAACCAGGGGACGCGAGGTCTGCCGTTCCGCATCAGATCCCGTCCCACGAGCCATGCCCCCGCGCCGAGGAGAAGGACCGCGAAGACGGTGAGACCGTCACGTCCCCCCACCGCGAGGAAGAGACTCTTGAGCAGGACATCAGCCCCGTTGCGCACTCCGGCCACCGTGTCACCCGTGAGCAATCGAGCCAGCCCCTCGTATGCGAGGAGCAGGGGCAGGGCAAAGAGGAGGCTGTACCGCGGAGCGCGGGTGGCCACGAGGTATCGCGTCTCACCCGGCCGGATCATGGGCTGCACCGTCATGTTTCAGATAGTAACATCAGCCCGGCCTCGGAAACAAGGTTGACCCCACCCCGCCCTTCCGGAGACATTCCTTTCCGGAATGACATCCACGGCTCTCCACTATCGCATTATGGCCCGCTCGGCGGTCGCCATGGCCCCCTGGGCGGAACGCCTGGTTCCGGCGTGGAGGAATGGTCATCGCGCCCGGAGCGAGGCCGCCGACCGGATCGTTCGCTGGGCCTCGTCGCGCGACCGGAGTGGCCCGGTGATCTGGTTTCATGCCGCATCCGCCGGGGAGAGCCTGCAGGCGGGCGCGGTGCGGGAGGTGCTCAGGCGCCGGCACCCGGCCTGGCATTTCCTCTCCACCTGGACGAGTTCGTCCGCCGCGCGACTGGCCACCCCTCACCCTCGGGAATACGCCGACCACCTCCCCTACGACCTCCCCGCGGTGGCCGGGAGAGTCCTGGACATCCTGCGACCGGAGGCGCTCATTTTCACCGCGGCGGATCTCTGGATGGAGCATGCACTTCAGGCGGCCCGCCGGGGAATTCCGGTGGCCCTGATTGCGGCGGCGGTCCGGCCCGGCAGTTCGCGGCTCCGCTGGCCCGGCCGATCCCTCCTCACCCCGGGGTATCGCTCCCTTTCCCTCGCGGCGGCGGTGGATGAGGAGGACATCCCTCGGCTCGAGCACCTGGGAGTACCACGCGAAGTGATCACTCTGGCCGGAGACCCGCGTCACGACAGCGTCCTGACCCGGATCGCCGGGGTCAGGGCCTCGCTCCCTCCCGTGGCACAACCCCGGGATCCCCTGCTCCTCGTGGCTGGTTCGACCTGGGACCAGGATCACCGCCTCGTGCTCGGAGCCTTTGCGCTGGTCCGCCGAGTCGTTCCGGACGCCCGGCTGTTGCTGGTTCCTCATGAGCCCTCGGACCGCATGTTCGGCCAGATCCGGGATCAGGCCCGGTCGCTGCAGCTCCCAGTCCCGGAACGAACCCGAGATCGGTCGCGACTCTCGCCGGACCGGGGCCGCGAGTCCCCGCCCGGGGAGCTCCTCGTCTGGGATCAGGTCGGGATGCTGGCGCAGTTGTACCGCCATGGTTCTCTCGCCTGGGTCGGCGGAGGTTTCCGCTCCGCCGGGCTCCATTCCGTCCTCGAGCCCGCCGGATGGGGGGTGCCGGTGTTGTTCGGATCGCGCGGCGACATCTGCCGCGATGCGCGTCGCCTGATCGATGCGGGAGGGGGATACGCCCTGACGGATCCGGGAACCGGCCCGCAAGTTCTGGCTGCGTGGTGGACCCGTTTCCTGACGGATGATACCGCACGGGCGGCGGCGGGTGCGGCGGCAGAGAGGGTGGTGCGGGAGAACGGGGGGGCCGCGGAACGTACCGCGACACTGCTGGAAGGTCTGGTCAGGGACTGACGACAACGCCCTCGAAGGTCACACTCCGGGGACTGAGCAGCCCCAGGGTGAGCAGGGTGATCAGCAGGTCGGACCATCGGCTCCGCACCCGGATGCGCATGTTGGCGATCCCCTGTCCCCCGACGAGCTGGGCCGCCAGCGCGTCCTGCAGCGAGGGCTGTGAAATCGAGACCAGGCCGAAGAGGCCGTGGAGGCTCCGCTTGGTGATCCGGAACTCGGCACCCTCGGGAATCTGGCCGGCGGGAGCCGCCATCGTCACGGGGACTCCGAGCCGGGTGGAATCGAACGTGGTCGCGCATCCACTGCCGGCCAGCTGCAGGGCCAGGACAACAAGCGCCACTCGCCGTCCCCGCTGCGTCACAGGCCTCGAACCCGGATGGCCCACGTGAGTCCGATCCCGATGATGGGATCCGATCCGTTGATGATGTCGCCCATGGCGCGGAATCCGAAACCACTGAGGGTGGTGAGGTCGACGCCCGCGCTGAAGGCGAAGTCGGTGTCGGTCGAGGCATCCCCCGAAACGGACGTTCGGGAAATCTGGAGACGGGGAGCAATCCAGGGCTTGATGGCCACGATCACGCTCGGAATCACCAGCGAGATGCCGGCGCCCACCGGAATCGATGTCCGGGTGACCTCCGGGGATCCGGGCCCGGAGCCGTCATCCTCGCGGCGACTGAACCCGCCCTGGAGATAGAGGGCGAGGGGGATCAGGGGCCCCCCGAAGGCCTTCCAGGTCAGCAACCCTCCCGCCTGGGTGAAGGCGTCACGCCCCGACGCCGAGGGATCGAAGCGGGACACGATTCCGGTCAGACCGATCGGTCCCACACCGAGTGTCGCGGATCCGGCGTAGGCCACGCCCTTTCCGCTCGGGCTGTCGGAGGGTGCGAACCCCGCGGTTCCCGCGAAAGTGATGCCGCTGGAAAACCCTCCCCCGTACACCGGAAGTCCCGGCACCTGAGCGGCGACCGGCCCCGCCAGCACGAGCAAGAGGAGTACGGCACCCGCCGTCAACCTGCGTTGCATGAGACAGCCTTCGTCGTGAGGTGACTATCGAAGAATGGCAAACCCGATGGCGACACCGTCCAGATCGCCGAGCCCGGCGGACAGACGGATGTCGAGCGTCCGGTTCACCCGGACGTCCACTCCCAACCCGAAGGAGAGGGCGACATCGGGGTCATCCCCGAAAACCGATGTGAATACGGGGTGGATATAGGGGACGAAGCTCGTTTCGGACCCCTCGACCTCGAACCGGCGGCCCAGGCTCAGCCCGATCGGCACGAACCCCCGGGCAAAGCCTTCCCCGATCTGGCCCCCCACGCCGAAGGTGAAGGCCCCGTCGAAGGGAACATCCCGGGTGTGATCAAAGACCCGGGCGCGGGCATCCACCCCCGTGAGGAAGAACGTCTGCCGGTCCTTCCCCCCGTTCGGACCGGGCACGTTGGCGGTGAAGGTCCGGATGCCGGCCCGGAAGCCGAAGTCGAAGAACCGGGTGCCCCGCCGGTACATCCCCTCCGCCGCCCACCCCCGCCCCGGATCGACCACGGACGCACCGATCTCCGTGGTCTCGAAGGCCCGGTACGGGGCCAGGAAGATCGGGAGGCCCGTGGTCTGGGCCTCCACGGGTGCGGACAGGAGGACGACGGCGGCAGCGAGGGTCCAACCAGCTTTCCGGTGCATCAGCCATCTCCTTGTACATGTTCGGCAACCACGCGAACCGTGTTCGCGTTGACCTGCAGGAACCCGCCGTCCACCGTGAAGGTCCGGACCGACTCCCCGTGACGGAGCGTCAGGGTTCCCCGACCGAGGAGCGTCATGAACGGGGCGTGGTTGGCCAGGATCCCGACCTGTCCGTCATAGGCCGGCACCACCAGCGCATCCGCGTCGCCCTCATACAATGACGCCTGAGGCGCGATAATAGTTACACGCATCAGGAGGACGCCGCCATCTGCTGGGCCCGGGCGATCACGTCCTCGATGCCTCCCTGCATGTAGAAGGCCTGCTCCGGGAGGTGATCGAACTCGCCCGCCAGCACCCGTTCGAAGCTCTCGATGGTATCCTCGAGCTTGACATACTTGCCGGGGAATCCGGTGAACTGCTCGGCCACGAAGAACGGCTGGGAGAGGAAGCGCTGGAGCCGCCGGGCGCGGGCCACGACCAGCTTGTCCTCCTCGGAGAGCTCATCCATGCCGAGAATGGCAATGATGTCCTGAAGCGCCTTGTAGCGCTGGAGGGTCCGCTGGATGCCGACCGCCACGTTGTAGTGCCGCTCGCCCAGGAACTGCGGATCCAGAATGCGGCTGGAGCTGTCGAGCGGGTCGACGGCGGGGTAGATGCCGAGCTCCGCGATCGACCGGGACAGCACCACGGTCGCGTCGAGGTGGGAAAACGCCGTGGCGGGGGCCGGATCGGTCAGGTCGTCGGCGGGGACGTAGATCGCCTGCACCGAGGTGATCGAGCCCTTCCGGGTCGAGGTGATCCGCTCCTGCAGGTCGCCCATTTCGGTGGCGAGGGTGGGCTGGTATCCCACCGCACTCGGCATCCGCCCCAGAAGGGCCGACACTTCCGACCCCGCCTGGGTGAACCGGAAAATGTTGTCGATGAAGAGGAGGACGTCCTGTCCCTCGATGTCACGGAAGTACTCCGCCACCGTGAGTCCGGTCAGTCCCACGCGAAGCCGCGCACCGGGGGGCTCGTTCATCTGGCCGTAGATGAGTGCCGCCGACTTGATGACGCCGCTCTCGGTCATCTCGTGGTACAGGTCGTTCCCCTCGCGGGTGCGCTCTCCCACGCCGCAGAACACGGACTTCCCGCCGTGTCCCTTGGCCACGTTGTTGATCAGCTCCATGATCACGACCGTCTTGCCGACGCCCGCTCCCCCGAAGAGCCCGATCTTGCCCCCCTTCACGAACGGCGCCACCAGGTCGATGACCTTGATCCCGGTTTCGAAGACTTCCGTCTTCGGTTCGAGGTCGGTGAACTTGGGCGCGGCCCGGTGAATCGGCCACCGCTCATTCTCGGCGGGAATGGCGGGACCGCCATCCACCGGTTCCCCCAGCACGTTCAGGATCCGGCCCAGGGGGGCGGTGCCCACCGGCACCTGAATCGCGGCTCCGGTGTCGGTGGCCTTCATGCCGCGCACCACGCCATCCGTGCTGCTCATGGCCACGGCACGCACCTGGTTCTGGCCGATGTGCTGCTGGACCTCGGCCACGAGATGCACCGGCAGCTGGCCGCTCGGCTCATCGACCAGGACGGCGTTGTAGATCTCGGGGAGATGTTCCGGGGCAAACTCGATGTCGAGCACCGGCCCGATCACCTGGATGATGGTGCCGACGTTGGTCGCGGGAGCAGCAGTAGTCATGAACGGTCAGTCCTCGGGCTTCGGGTTCGGCGATCAGCCTTGGAGCGCCGCGGCCCCACCCACAATCTCCGCGATCTCCTGCGTGATCTGGGCCTGCCGCTGGCGGTTGTAGGTGCGCTGGAGACGCTCGATCAGGTCTCCCGCATTGTCGGTGGCGTTCTTCATCGCGGTGCGCCGCGCGCCATGTTCTCCCGCCACCGTCTCGATGAGTCCGCGGTACACCGCGTTGCGGACGTAGAGCGGCAGGAGCTGCTGGAGAATGGTGTCGGCATCGGGGCGGAGCAGGTAATCGGGCAGCCGGCCCCCGCGGGAGGGCGGCGTCACGGGGAGCACCTGCTGGGTCGTGGGCGGGGTGACCAGGGCACTCCGGAAGCTCGCGAACACCAGGTCCACTCGCCCCAGCGTGCCGGCGATGAAATCCCGGAGGAGTGGGGCCACGATCGATTCGGCGTGCTCCGGGGTGGGGCGATCCCCGATGTCCTGCCGCTCCGAGGTGACGGGTCGGCCGTGGTAGCGGAAGAACCCCGCCCCCTTCCGGCCGATGCAATGCAACTCCACCGTGTGGCCGCGCGCCTCAAGAGACCCGGCGAGGCGATTGGCTTCCTTGATGAGATTGCTGTTGAAGGCGCCGCAGAGACCCCGATTGGACGTGATGAGAATCACCGCGGCCCGGGTGGGGCCGCCGTCCTGAGGGGCCACCGGTTGTCGCAGGAGAGGGAACCGCTCAGACAGATCCGGAGTCACCAGGCCGGCGATGACCTCGCGGAGTGCCTCCGCGTAGGGACGGGAGGCCACGACCCGGTCCTGGGAACGCTTCAGCTTCGACGTGGACACGAGTTCCATCGTCCGGGTGATCTTGCGGGTGTTCTGGACCGAGCGAATCCGGCCCTTCAGCGCCTTCGATTTGGCCATGCTACTCGGGCCGGAAGAGGGGCCGGAAGGCCTCGATGCCCGCCGTCAGAGCGGCCGTGAGCTCATCATCCAGGGCCTCGCGGGTCCGGAGCTTTTCCAGCACGTTGTCGGGGCGGGCATCGAGCCAGGAGAGGAAGTCCCGCTCCCACTGGCGGATGTGCCCCAGGTCCACATCGTCGAGATGGCCATTGGTCACCGCGAAGAGGATGGCGACCTGTCGCTCCACCGGCACCGGCTGGTACTGGGGCTGCTTGAGCACTTCGACGATGCGGCTGCCGCGAGCCAGTTGCCGCTGGGTGGCCGCGTCGAGGTCGGAACCGAATTGGGCAAAGGCCTCGAGCTCACGGAACTGGGCGAGGGAGAGGCGGAGGGGGCCCGCCACCTTCTTCATGGCCTTGATCTGGGCGTTCCCCCCGACCCGGCTCACACTGATGCCGGCGTCCACCGCGGGGCGGACGTTGGAGTAGAAGAGATCGGTGGTGAGGAAGATCTGCCCGTCGGTGATCGAGATCACGTTGGTGGGGATGTAGGCCGACACGTCCCCCGCCTGGGTCTCGATGATCGGGAGCGCCGTGAGCGACCCGCCCGGCGCCTTGATCCGGGGATCCGCCTCGACCACATCGGGCGCCTCCGAAATCTTGGCGGCCCGCTCGAGGAGCCGGCTGTGGAGATAGAACACGTCCCCGGGGTAGGCTTCCCGCCCCGGCGGGCGCCGGAGGATGAGCGACATCTGGCGGTAGGCGGCCGCCTGCTTGGAGAGGTCGTCGTAGACGCAGAGGGTGGCCGCCCCGGACTCGTACATGAAGTGCTCGGCGAGCGCGCATCCCGAGTAGGGGGCGATGAACTGCAGCGGGGCGGGATCGGAGGCGGTGGCACTGACCACGATCGTGTACTCCAGGGCGCCGGCCTCACGGAGTTTCTCCACGACCGAGGCCACCGTGGAGCGCTTCTGTCCGATGGCCACGTACACACAAATGACGCCGGTCCCCTTCTGGTTGATGATCGTGTCGATCGCGATGGCCGTCTTGCCGGTCCCGCGGTCACCGATGATCAACTCCCGCTGCCCCCGGCCGATCGGGATCATCGCATCGATGGCCTTGATCCCGGTCTGGAGCGGTTCCTTGACCGGCTGCCGCACGATGATGCCCGGAGCGATCATCTCCACCGGCCGCCGGTGCGTCGTCTCGATCGGCCCCAGCCCGTCCACCGGTCGGCCGAGGGCATCGACCACCCGGCCCAGCATCGCGGGTCCGGTCGGTACTTCCAGCAGCCGTCCCGTACACCGGACCTCGTCCCCCTCCTTCAACTTCAGGTAGTCCCCCATCACCGCGACCCCGACGTTGTCCGCCTCGAGGTTGAGCACCAGCGCCGCGACGGTGTCCCCGGTGTCCTGGGCGGTGATCTCCACCATTTCTCCCGCCATCGCGCGGGAAAGTCCGTACACCCGGGCCACACCATCCCGCACTTCGAGCACGGTGCCGACGTCCGTCGCGTCACTCGCGGAGAGATGGGCCGACTCAATCTCTCGAAGGAGGATATCTTTCAACTCGCCGGGACGCAGGATGGTATCAGTGGCCATGGGGCTCGGAGGGACAGGGGTTTCGGGACATTCTTGAGCTTGTGAAATTTATCACAATGACAGAGTCGGGACAAGGACAGCGGGACAGCCCCAAAAACCGGGGGGAACGGTTCGGATTCGCCACCCCCGCGCCCGCCCTTCCCCGCTATCTCGCCATTCGCACGAGTCGCCTCGGCGACTGGTGCATGCAGTTCCTGCTTCGGCGAGGAATCGGAGAGGTCCCCCTTCTCCTGGCCTTCGCGGTGCTCGTCGGGGTGCTCACCGGCTTCAGCATCCTGGTCTTCTACCGGACCATCGATCTCGCCGCCCAGCTTGTCGGGAATCTGGTGGTGTGGCTCAGCATTCCGCGGGCCCTCACCGCCATCGCCATTCTCGCCATCGGGCTGACTCTCGTGCGCACTCTGGTCCGGGTCATGACGGACAACTCCCCTGGGGAGAACATTCCCGACGTCATGCATGCCGTCGCCCGCCGAGGGGGAGTGATCCGTGCCACTCCCGTGGCGTGGAAGATGCTCGCCGCCGCCCTCACGCTCGGTAGCGGCGGGTCGGTGGGTGCGGAGGGACCGGTGGCGGTGCTGGGAGCCACCCTGGGCAGCCGGGCGGGGCGCTACTTCCGGTTCCGTCCCGAGCGTCTTCGCCTCCTGGTCGGGTGTGGTGCGGCCGCGGGAATCTCCGGGGCCTTCGGCGCCCCGATCGCGGGGCTCTTCTTCGCCCTGGAGAAACTGATTGGCGGGTTTCGCAGCGTGGCCCTGGCTCCCCTGGTGCTGGCGAGCGTCTCCGCCGCGGCGGTGACCCGCATCGGGCTCGGGGAGGATCAGGTCATCCGGATTCCTGCGGAATATGCCCCGCGTTCCACGACGGAGCTCTTTCTCTACGCCGGACTCGGGCTTCTGGGCGGGGTCGTCGCCACGATTTACAACCGCGGAGTCTGGCGACTGCAGGACCTCTTCAGCCGCTTTCCGGTCTGGGTCCGGATCACGGTGGCCGCGGTGCTCATCGGTCTGGTGAGCGCTCTGTTCGATCCCGCCCTCTGGGGACGCGGGCACCAGGGCCTCGACCTCGGCCTGGTGCGCACGCAGGGCCCTCTCATCCTCGCCCTCCTGAGCGTGGGCAAGCTCATCGCCACGGCCCTCACGCTCAGCGCCGGCGGTGTGGGCGGCGTCTTCACCCCGGCCCTGGTCATTGGCGGGACCTTTGGTGCCGCGGCCGGATCAGGCCTGGCCCTGGTGTTTCCCCAGGCGGGACTCGATCCCGTTCCCGCAGCCCTGGTCGGGATGACAGCCGTGGTCAGCGGCTCCATGCATGCCCCCCTGACCGCCCTCTTCATGGTGCTGGAGATGACCAACGACTACGCCCTGATCCTCCCGCTCATGCTGGGCGGGAGCCTCAGCTATGTGGTCGCGCGGAAGCTGGCCCCCGAGTCGATCTACACCGAATGGCTGGCCCGGCGCGGCGAGAAGATCTCCCATGGCACCGACGAATCGGTGCTCGCGATCCTCACCGTCGCGGAGGCGTTCCGGGGAGATCCCGCCGTGGTGCGCCCCGAGGCCACCCTGGAGTCGGTCCTTCCCCTCGTGCGGCGATCGAGTCAACTCGAGTTCCCCGTGGTCGATGAGGGGCGGCGGGTGCTTGGTATTCTGACGTGGGATGCCCTCAAGGGAGCCCTGGCGGACCCGGAGGTGCCCCATTCGACCCCGATCATGGATCTCGCGCAGCCGCTCAGCGAGAAGGTCGTTCCCGCGGATTCCCTGCTCACGGCACTCCATCAGCTCGGGCTTCGCGGGTCCCAGATCCTCCCGGTGCTCGATCCTCTGGATGACCGGCTTCTCGGCGTCATCGGACGGGCCGAGATCTTCGCCGCGTATGAGCGCGAAACAGCCTGACCAATGCCCAATGACCAATGACCAATGAGCAATGACCAATGAGCAACGACCAATGAGCAACGACCAGCCTCCCCGTCCCCGGCACTCACGACCCGACGTCCAACCTCCAACACCCAACATCCAATCCCCAGCGCCCAACACCCAATCCCCAACGCCCAACACCCAATCCCCAACACCCATCACCCGCCACACACTTCCCCCCACTCGCGGCGAGCTGCCCCAGCATGGCGTCGAGCGTGAGCCGGTGCCCGGGCTCGTGCTCGGGTACTTCGCCGCGGCCCTGGTCTGGCATCTCCTCGCCACGCTGGGCCTGGTCCTCATCGCCCCGGATCTGGCACTCGGCCTGAGCGTCCTGCCGGCCACGATGGGGGTGGTTCACGCCCTCTCTCTCGGCGTGCTGGGATCGGCGGTGTTCGGTGCCGCCCACCAGTTCATTCCGGCCGTCACGGGGGTTCCTCCCCGGAGCCTGACGATGGCCCGGACGGGATTTTGGCTCGTGCAACTGGGCGTCGTTCTGCTGGTGGCGGGGTTCATCCTCTGGATCCCCGCCCTGCAGGCCGCGGGCTGGGTGTTCCTCCTTCCCGGAATCGTGGCCGCGTCATGGAACACGCTCCCCGCCCGGGCCCGGGCCGTCCGGAATCACCCGATCGCCACGGCGGTGCTGCTGGGGCATGGGGCGCTCGGTGTCGCCCTGATCCTGGGCTTGGTCCGTATCGGAGACGGACTGGGATGGTGGCACACGTCCCGGGACGCAGTGCTGCTGGCGCACCTGCATCTCGGCATCGCCGGGTTCGGAACGGTGACCGCCATCGGAGTCACCGGTGCGATGATCCCCGCCTTCCTGGAATCGAGAATTCGCGGGCCCTTCCCTGCCGGGATCTCCTGGGGAGCCAGTTTCGGCCTCCTCCTGCTCACGGCGGGTGCCCTCACCGCGACTCCTCTCCTCACCCGGGCGGGCGGCGCTGTCCTCCTCGGATCGGTCGCTCTCTTCGTGGTCCTCCTGTCGCGGGTGTTCCTCTCCCGTACCCGCCCCCTCACAGGAGGCCTCGGTTTCGTGCTCGCGGCGCTGGTCTGTCTGACCCTGACCCTTGCTCTCGGAGCACGACTCCTTTTCCTGCCCACCCGGGAGCCCGCCCTCTGGATAGTCTACGTTCTCCTCGGACTCGCGGGATGGATCGCCCTGCTGGTCCTCGGCGTCATGCATCATGTGGGGCCCCGCCTCCTCACCCTGCGCCGGGCCCGCCGAGCCGCGACGGGCGTCGCCGTGTCCCGCGCCGCTTTCACACCCCATGCCGGCGTGGCGTGGCTCTCCCTCGCCCTGTCGGGTCCCGGGGTTCTCGTGCTGGCGCTGGGAGTGCTCCGGGGAGAACAGGATGTGGCCCGCACCGGAGCGCTGCTCATGGCCGCGGGGTCGGCGATGGTTGTCTTCCAGACGGTCCTCGTTCTGCGGCGGCAAGAACACTGAACAATGAACAATGAACAATGAACCCTACTCCCTACCGCCTACTCCCTACCGCCTACCGTCGCCCTACCGCCTCGCCACAAACCGATCGAGAACCCCCGCCGGTCCGAGCGCTCCGAGGTCGGTGCTTCCTCCCCCCGTGATCCGCCGCGCCATGGCGCCGAGGTGGCTCGGGGAGGCGAACTGGAGCAGGCGGGCCACGCGAGCCACCGTGTAGCCGGGATTGCGCAGCAGCTGTGCGGCCGTGGCGACCCGGACGAGATCCATCGTCCGTTTGAGGGTGGGAGCTCCACCGGCGGCAAACTGACGCGAGAGGTATTCCCGGCTCAGGGCCATCGTGACCGCCAGGTCGGCGGTGCGGACCGGTTGGTGGGCGTCCCGCACCAGGCGGGTCCAGACCTCGTGCTGGAGGGGCTCGGCGAATCCGAGCCGGCGGGGGGCGTCGGCCAGGGCCCGTTCCCGCTCCCCGGCCAGGGAGTGCCGGTGAACCAGAACACCCACCGCAGTGTCATCCACTCCCTCGACAAGGACGCCGGCCACCCCCGCTCGGCACAGGGCGAGAAGTGCGGAGGCGTGGTCGGGGCGCACGGCACCATACAGGAGGAGGGGAATGGCGGGGAATCGTGACAGGAGGGGGTCCAGATCGAGGAGCTCGGTGGCCCGCAGACCGACCACCACCGCATCCGTCACCCGGTCCTCGATCACCCGGACCACACCCCGCACGCTGCGGCACGACACCACGCTCCCCCCTCCCCCGTGCGATCCGCGCGTTCGGCCGCGTCGCAACGCCTGGAGGGCGGAGGGCCC
>JBGSKF010000047.1:0-33617 GCA_041741375.1 Gemmatimonadales bacterium
CGGCGCGGACGTCGTGGTGACGGTGGAGCATGAGGGTCTCGCGCGCTACAACCCCGAGGCGATCGCCGCCACGGTCGCGGCCCGGATCACGGCCGGCGGGTATCGTGCCGCGGTCTTCTCGGCCTCGGCGGAGGGACGCGATCTCGCCCCGCGGGTCGCGGCAATACTCGGGGTGCCTCTCGCCGCGGACGTCACGGCCTTTGCGCTCGAGGGGGACGCAGTCTCGGCCACCCATCCGGTGTACACCGGTAAGGCGATCGCGACGCTCCGCCTGGAGGGGACGCCGGCCGTGCTCTCGATCCGGCCTGGTGCTGTGAGTGCCGCGGAATCACCGCGTGAGGCCCGGGTGGAGTCCGCCGCGCCGACGGTCGATCCCGGGGCATCGCGCATTGTGGTGACGGAGGTGGACACCCGGGGTGGGGGAGCCCTCGATCTGGCCGACGCGCCGGTGATCGTGGCGGGGGGACGGGGTCTCCGGGAGGCCGCCAACTTTGCGCTCGTGGAGTCGCTCGCGGAGGCCTTTGGCGGACGGGCGGCGGTGGGAGCCACCCGGGCCGTCACCGACGACGGCTGGCGCGACCCCGCCGACCAGATCGGGCAGACCGGGCGGCTGGTGAGTCCCGATCTCTACATCGCGGTGGGGATCAGCGGGGCGATCCAGCACCTGGCGGGCATGCGGACCTCCCGGGTGATCGTCGCCATCAACCGCGACAAGGACGCACCGATCTTCAAGGTGGCTGACTACGGCATCGTGGGGGACCTGTTCGAGGTGGTGCCGAGGCTTACGGAGGAGATCGGGAAGGCAGGGGGGAGGGGGTAGGGAGTAGGGAATAGGGAGTAGGGAATAGGGAATAGGGAGTAGAGCTTTCGATCGCCCGCATCCAGGCACACCTTCCTGAACTGATGGCTATGCTGCTCGGAACGGCCACCGTCCCGAAGCCGGATTGAGGAACAGGGGCGACCGCCCGGTCGCCCCCCTACCGCTTACTCCCAGCTCCCAATTCCCTCTTCCCGATTCCTGACCCTTCGAGACGGGACCACGCGCTGGCAGAAATCCGTCCGCACTTCACCCTCGATGAGTGATCAGGCGTTTGCGGCAGCTCCGGCATGAAGGCCGCGCGTCCGTCTCGTGAGGCGGGCCTTCGCTCACGGGATTGCTTCGTCGGCTCCGCCTCCTCGCAATGACGGCATCCAGTCCCCTACTCCCTACTCCCTACTCCCTACTCCCACCTGCCTACTCCCTCGTCCTCATTTGTACACCTTGAACTCACCCCGCTTGTACATCCCCCAGTAGCTCGTCAGATCGGCCCGCACCTTGCCGCTCAGCAGGACCACGCCGAGCAGGTTCGGGAAGGCCATGCCGAGAATCATCAGGTCGCCGAAATCGAGCACGTTCTGCGCCGAGATGATCGAACCGAGGAAGGTGAAGATCAGGAAGATGACCTGGAACACGCGGGAGGAGCCGTCGCCGAAGAGGTAGCTCCAGCAGCGCTCCCCGTAGTAGGACCAGCTGATCATCGTGCTGAAGGCGAAGAGGAACACCGCCATCGAGAGCACGTAGGGGAACCACGCCAGGTGCTCGCTCATGGCGCGCGAGGTCAGGGCCGCGCCCTGGTTCCCGGCGATGAGATCAGCGTACTCTGGGTTGTTGTAGGCCCCGGTGATGACGATGACGAGCGCCGTCATGGTGCAGACCACCACGGTGTCGATGAACGGCTCCAGGAGGGCCACGATCCCCTCCCGTACCGGGTACGCCGTCCGGGCCGCCGAGTGGGCGATGGCCGCCGAGCCCGCCCCGGCCTCATTGGAAAAGGCCGCGCGCCGGAACCCGGTCACCAGCACCCCGATGAACCCGCCGTAGATCGCGTCGGGGTTGAAGGCCTCACGGAAAATGGATGCAAAGGCCGAGGGAACATTGCTGAGGTTGGTGAAGATGACGAAGATGGCCCCCAGGACGTACAACGCCACCATGAACGGCACGATCTTTTCCGCGGTGGCCGCGATCCGGCGAATCCCCCCCAGGATCACGATGCCGCCCAGGGTCATCATGACCAGGCCATACATCCACGGCATCTCACCGAGAATGGGGAAGGTCTCCTGCATCGCGTTGAGCGACTGATTCACCTGGAAGGTGTTGCCGCCGCCGATCGAGCCCCCGATGCAGAGAATGGCGAAGAGAATGGCCAGGGTCCGGCCAAGCCCCGGCATCCCCTGCTCTCCGAGTCCCTTGGAGAGGTAGAACATCGCGCCGCCCATGACCCGTCCATCGGGCCGCACCTCCCGGTACTTCTGGCCCAGGGTGACCTCGGCGAACTTCGAACTCATTCCGATGAGACCCGCGATGATCATCCAGAACGTGGCGCCGGGGCCGCCCATCGCGATCGCAATCGCCACCCCGGCGATGTTGCCGAGCCCCACCGTGGCGGAGAGCGCCGTGGTGAGGGCCTGAAAGTGGCTCACCTCGCCGGCGTCGTCCGGGGAGCTGTACTTCCCGCTGGTCACATGGATGGCGTGCTTGAAGCCCCGGATGTTGATGAACCCCATCCGCACGGTCAGGAAGACGGCTCCGACAATCAACCAGAGGACCACCAGCGGGAGCTGGTGATCGGGATCCCAGAACATCACGTCGTAGAAGAACGCCGCGCTGATCCATCCGTTGACCACGCCCGCGACGCCGTCCACCCGGGCCATCCATCCACCATCGGCGGCCTGAAGGAGCGACGCGAGGCTGACGGAAGGGAGGGGAAGGACGGGGGATTGAGCAGCGGCGGCGGCGTGGGGGACGACAAGGGCCGACACAACCAGGAGAGCGGCCCGGGTGAAGGTTCGCAGGCGGTGCATGAGATCTCGACTGTTGGAGTGAACGGCTCACAGACTGCGCGATACGACCGGGATCGACCGGGACAGCGTGGTGCATCCAGCGAGTCACCCAATATTGCGACAGACGTTCCCGGATGCCAGCACATGCACAAGGGCCCCGCCGACCGCAGAGGCGGGAGCCCTCGCGTCCATGAGTAAAACGCCTTACCTGACAACGGGTTAGGGTGCCGAGACCCGGTGTGGTGGATTATATTTTTCTCTGCCCGTTTGCTCATTCAAGGAGTCCCTCGGTGTCCACCCTGCTCCCGATCCGTCACCAGCCCCCTCTTCCCCTCGAGCGCCTGATCCTCCCGGAGGCACCCGGCGAGGAAGCGATCCCGATGGATGTGCTCTTTGTCGGCGCGGGTCCCGCCGGACTCGCGGGAGCGATCGAGCTGGCCCGTCTCGCTCGGGCCGATGGAGAGGCAGGCGGCACCCTCGGCGGGTTGGAGATCGGGGTGCTGGAAAAGGCCGAGAGCCTGGGCGAGCACAACCTCTCCGGCGCCATCGTCAACCCCCGGTCGCTCCAGGAACTCTTTCCCGGGCGTCCCCTCACCGACTTTCCCTTCCGGGGTCCGGTGACCTCGGAATCAGTGTACTACCTGACCGAGTCGCGGGCGACGCGAATCCCGACTCCGCCCACGATGAGGAACCACGGGAACCACAGCGCCTCCATCTGTGAACTGGTCCGCTGGTTGGGCGCGGAGGCGGAATCGCTCGGCGTGAACATCTTCACCGGGTTTCCGGTCGATGCCCTGCTGGTTGACGGGACGCGGGTGACGGGCGTGCGGACCACCCCCTCGGGTCTCGACCGGAACGGGGAGCCGGGCTCCGATCACACCCCGGGGACCGATCTCACCGCGCGCGTGACGGTGCTGTCGGAAGGCACCCGCGGGGCGCTGTCCCAGGCGTGGCAGCAGTGGCAGGGGGTCACCTCGGCCAACCCGCAGATCTTCGCGCTCGGGGTCAAGGAAGTGTGGGAGACGAAAACACCGCTCGACCGGGTGATCCACACCATGGGGTGGCCCCTGCCGAGCGATGCCTTCGGCGGGAGTTTCGTCTATCCGCAGGGAGAGGGGAGAATCGCCGTTGGCCTGGTGGTGGGACTCGACTACCGGCAGAGCGGGCTCGACGTGCACGATCTGCTCCAGCGCCTCAAGCTCCATCCCCTCCTCCGCCCGTATCTCGAGGGGGGCACGCTGCTCGAGTGGGGTGCCAAAACGATTCCGGAGGGGGGATGGTACTCCCTCCCCGAGCGCCGGGTGAGTGACGGGTGTGTCGTCGTGGGGGATGCGGCGGGCTTCGTGGATGTACCGTCGCTCAAGGGGATCCACTACGCGATCCAGTCAGGGATCCATGCCGCCCGCGCCATTTTCGAGGGTCTCAAGCGCGACGACGTCTCCGGCAGCTCCCTCTCGGCCTACGACCGGATGGTAAACGAGAGCTATATCGCGCAGGACATGTACCGCACCCGCAATGTCCGCCTCGCCTTCCGCGACGGCTTCCTGGCGGGGTCGGTCAAGGCGGGCCTCATGACCGTGACCGGAGGACGATTCCCCGGAGGCCGGATCGCAATGCATGCCGATGCCGAGGCCCCGAAACAGGTCACCCATGCCGCCGCCGTGGTGCCCGACAACACCCTCACCTTCAGCAAGCTCGATGCGGTGTTCAAGTCGGGAAACGCCACCCGCGACACGATTCCCTCGCATCTCGTGGTGGGGAAGAATGTGTCGGGGGAGGTGGCGGACTTCTACAGCCACGTCTGTCCGGCCGGAGTATACGAAAGGGTGGGGGACGACCTGCGGGTCAATCCCCCGAACTGTGTGGACTGCAAGGCCACCGACGTGCTGGGCCCGCGCTGGACGCCGCGGGAGGGGGGAAGCGGGCCGAAGTATCGCCTGATGTAAGGGAGGACGTAGGACGCAGGACATAGGACATGCTTTCCGACCTATGGCCCCAAGGGATCGGTAGATCCCTGGGCTGACACCAATGCCCGTCATTCCCGCGCACGCGGGAATCCATTTTCATTTCCGAAATCCAGCAAGATGGATCCCCGCTCCCCGCTTTCGCGGGGACAAGCTTCGCGGGGATGGCGATCAGTCAGAGATTCCCTGGTGTTCTACCGTCCTCTCCTACTCGATTCGTTCGAATTCGATGACGCGAATCGTTTCCTCGTCCCCCGCACCGGCCAGGACATCGATCTGGATGGAGACGGGAAATCCGTAGGTCGCGTCGTAACGCACCGCGAGGCCGATGGCCTGCTGATCGATGGCCTGCTGAATGCGGTCGAAGAGACCCGGGACAGCGGGGAAGGTCGGGGCGAACTGGTCGCCGAGGGGTACGCCGCTCGTCGCGAAGATCCGCTGTTCCACCTGGCCATCCCGGACCTGGATCAGAATCGGGGTGGTGCCCACCAGACTCGCCATCGCGGGATCATCACTCGCGATGGTGCGGATCATGGTCATCCGGTAGCTCACGATCCCGGACCGGTTCCAGAGCGCCCGGTTGGCGTTGAGTTCCGTCTGGGGATCGGTGGGGCCGGTGCTGTCGCCGCACGCCGCGACCAGAACAACCGTGAGTGCCATGATGGACGCCACCACCCTCTTCGCAAACATGTCGACAACCTCCTGACCTGCAAGAAAAAGCGCTCTACCCGCCACAGACCCCATACGACACTTTCAGCGGGAACGTTCTCTTTTTGCATGGAGCATGCCGCGAGTCCCTCAACCGCAACGTCTTGCTTCAAAGCATGTTACATCCTCCACGCCCGGGCCGCGGTTGCGAAATGACACACTTTGAGGACGACGCAGCGTGTCAGAATGACACAGGTTGGGAAGTTTGAAGGGAGAAGTTTGTCGTAGGGGCGAATCACATTCGCCCGGGCGTAGCGGCGAACGGCGTTCGCCCGGGCTCCGGAATCCGACCGCTCCAAGGAACGTCACCCCGGCGGACGCCGGGGTCCATTCCAACCGGGGCTGGATTCCCGCGTTCGCGGGATTCCATGTGGTCTGAATTGAACGTCGAGGCTTGACCCTGCCTGGACCGACGCCTTTCCTTCGGCCCATGACAACCCCCTCGCGCGGAGTGGTCCTGGTGACCGGGAGCTCCACCGGCATCGGAGAATCGTGCGCCCTCCAGCTCGACCGGCTCGGCTTCGAGGTGGTGGGTGGGGTCCGCCGGGTGGAAGATGGCGAGCGGCTGGCGGGGCAGACCTCTCCCCGGTTCCGATGGGTCCAACTCGACGTGACCGAGCCTGGGCAGGTACGGGCTGCCATGGACGAAGTTGGCCGGATCGCGGGAACCCGGGGACTCGCCGGGTTGGTGAACAATGCCGGAGTGGCGCTGGTGTCCCCCCTGGAGTGCATCCCGATGGCGACCTTCCGGCGTCAACTGGAAATCAACGTGTTCGGGTTGCTGGCGGTGACCCAGGCGGCGCTGCCGGCTCTGCGTGCGGCCCGTGGACGGGTGGTCAACATCGGCTCCATCGCGGGGCGTGTGGTGTCCCCCCTGCTCGGCGCCTACAGTGCCAGCAAGTTCGCCGTGGAGGCGATGACCGATGCCCTGCGGCTGGAACTGGCCCCCGACGGGATCGAGGTGTCGGTCGTGGAGCCGGGAATGGTGCGCACGCCGATCTGGGACAAGGGGGCTTCCGAGGTCGCGACTCTGCGGCAGCAATTGTCCCCCGAGGCGATCAACCGGTACGACCCGCTCTTTGCCGCCCTGGAGCGGGTGGTGACCCATCCGCGGCGCCGGGGCGTCGGGGTCGAGGTCGTGGCGGAGGCGGTGGTCCACGCCCTCACGGCGCGCCGGCCGAAAACCCGCTACCTCATCGGGCGGGATGCGAAGATCCGGAACCTTCTCCGCCATCTTCCCGATCGGTGGCATGACCGGCTGGTCCGCTCGGTGATGGCCCGGCTCGCGCAGCCGCGGAGATGATGCGCCGCAGGTATCCCTGGATGGCGGCGGTCGCCGTCGCCCTCACCATTGCCTGCGGCGAAGGCACCCCCCTCGCACCGCCGCTTCCCCCCGAAGTCGCCAACCTCGCAGTGGTGCCGGGCCGTGCATTCGTTCCTCTCGGCGGGACCACGCGCCTCACGATCGACGCCCGGGACGAGGCCGGCCGGCCGGTGCCGATCGACCCGGAGCAGGTTTCCTGGTCCAGCCGCTCGCCGGCCGTCGTCACGGTGTCGGCCAATGGGCTGGTGACTGGAGCCGGCATCGGGGAGGCGACGCTGGAGGCGTCTCTCTTCGGGCGCATCCTCCCCGCCCGGGTCACCGTGCTCCCTCCGGTTCCGGCACTGACGGGATGGAGCACCGAATCCGGAGCCGTCTCCAACGCTTCCCTTCTTGGTGTGTGGGCTGGAGAGAATCTCGCTGTGGCCGTCGGAAGCGACGGGACGATCTTGCACGGCTCGGCGGGGGCATGGGAGACAGTGCCATCGCCGACGTCGGTGATCCTCACTGGAGTGTGGGGTGCCGCCGATGATGACGTCTGGGCGGTGGGAGACAGCGGAACCGTCCTCCATTTCGATGGACGCGAATGGTCCACCGTCCCCGTCCCGAGCCCCAACACGCTCCTCGGCATCTGGGGGCTGGGTCCGGATCGGGTCTGGGCCACCGGGGTCGATGTGATTCTCGCCTGGGACGGCGTGGCGTGGCAGCCGATGCCCCTTCCGCCGGGACCGCATGAAATCTGGGGGATCTGGGGGACCGATCCCTCCAACCTGCACGCCGTGGGCCAGAACGGTCGACTGCTACACTTCGACGGTATCGTCTGGACGGTCATGCCGAGCCCTACATCGCTCGGGCTCTTTGGGGTGCACGGGATCCATGCGGGAGAGATCTGGGCGGCCGGAGTGAATGGAACGCTCCTCCGCTTCGACGGCTCCGACTGGACTGTTCAGCCGAGTCCAACGCCCGGCAACCTCTTCGCCGTGACGGGGGATGGGCCGGGACGGCTTGCCGCCGTGGGGAACCGCGGTGTGGTGCTTCGCTTCACCGGGACGACCTGGACCCTGGTCCCGCAGGATGCCACGGCCGACAACCTGCGGGCCGCGGACTCCGATGCGTCGGGCAACCTCGTGGTGGCGGGGTGGAGCGCCGCCATCGCCCGGCGCCGAGGGGGGTCGGTCTGGGAATCGGAAGTGCGGGGGAACGATCTCTTCAGCGCCACGGTGAGCGGATCCGGGGAGTGGTTCGCGGCCGGGGTGGCGGGCATGGTGCTGAAACGGGACGTGAGTGGCGGCGGGTGGACCCGGCTTCCCGCTCCCACGACCGAGGCAATCTTCGGGCTTGCGGCGGGGCCGGGGAACGAGCTCATCGCCGTGGGGGATTCCAGCACTCTGCTCCGGTTCGACGGGGCGGTGTGGTCTCCCATTCCCCCGGTGACATCGATCCCGACCCTCTGGCGCAGCGTCTGGGTCGATCCGGGTGGCGATGCGGTCATCGTCGGTGAGGGGGGACGGATCATGCAGCGGCGCAACGGAACCTGGGAGACGGTACCGTCTCCCACCACCCGCTTCCTGCGGCATGTGTTCGGCCTGGGGCCCGACCGGATCTGGGCCGTGGGCGACGACGGAATCATCCTCCGGTACGACGGCACTGCGTGGGCCTCGATGACCAGCCCGGTCGCCACGCGGTTGCGCGGGATCTGGGGCACCGCCGACGACGATCTCTTCGCCGTGGGCGAGGAGGGAGTGATCCTCCGATTCGACGGGACCCGCTGGTTCGCGATGCCGAGCCCCGTGGAGCTGGAGCTGCGGGCGGTGACCGGCACCGGCCCCACCGATGTGGTGGCCGTGGGTGAGGAGGGCGTGATCCTCCGGTTCGACGGCGGGTCCTGGGTGGTGTCGGCGCGCACGATCGATGGTTTCCTGCTCGGCGCCCTGAGTGATGGGCAGGAGGTGCGCGCGGTGGGGCAGGGGCTGGCCGTTCTCCGGGGTGACCGTGGGGGCGCGGGTGGGAGTCGGGAATAGGGAGTCGGGAATAGGGTAGCGGGAATAATCGGGAATAGGGCGTGAGGGTCAGGATCCTGTCGGGGTGACCATGGGTTGCCCTTGCAAGACGATGCAGGGTTTCTCTGGGGGTCATCCCGAGCCGTCGCACCACCTTACTCCCTGTCACAATTCGCTATCTTCGTCCAGCCCCCAGCCCCCAGCCCCCAGCCCCCAGCCCCCAGCCCCTGGCGGCAGGCGGCTTCCAGCACCCATTCCCATCCAGGGCGCTCGTTGTAGGTCGAGAGACTCACCCGGAGCAACGGTGTGATGATCCGGCGGAGGGAGGCGGCGGTGGTCCCCGCTCCGGCGGCCAATCGCCCCACACTGGGGAACATGCGTTCGAGGGTGGCGACCCGGGCCAGGCGCTTGAGGTCCGACGGGTGGACATCCAGGGCCTTTCCCAGTCGCCTCTGGAGGGTGCGTTGGGCATGGGGAAGACCGACTTCTCTATCGGTGGCCATCGCCGCCTCGATGAGGTCGACGAGTTCGGGACGTTCCAACCGGGCGCACAGCCACCGGGCAAGGAGGCGGGAGGGGACGGCGGGTCGGGAGTTGATGCTGCGGAAGATGACTTCGGATTCCGGAAGGACAGGGGCGAAGTGGGCCAGGACCAGGGACTGGGTCGCTCTGGCCTGGTCCATGGCTTCGAGAAATGCGGTCAGGCCCGGCACGAGGTCGGGTGGGGCCAGCGCAACGAGTGGCAGCCAGGGAGCGAGAGTGGTAACGTGCTCGGCCAGGGCGGGGAAGCACCTCTCCTCGGCCACCCGGACAACCGAGACCGAGCCGAGCGGAATCCGCCGGGCGTCGATGTTCGGGGGCAACGCTCCGTCCAGCGGACAGAGAATTAGGGGATCATTCACTCCTCGTCCTCCTTGAATCGGACATCCCCAAGGGCTGAGTTGTGAGATGCTTCTTCTGACGATTCACCCTCAGCCCCCTTGCACAAGTCACTTTCCCAGCCATGAAGTACCAATTCCGGACAAGTGTGACGGTTTCTGCTATTGATGCGATGCGGGGAGAGTCCCACCTTGAGTTGTACTCGCATGTCATCCCGTAGACAGGAGGGTCGTGGTGATCCGTCCGCTGCGCGGAGCGCAACCCGGAGGCTCTTATGGGTCAGGCGAAGCAAGTGCTCGGAGTGCTGAGGCATCGTGGTTCCTGGCTGTCGTTGGCGGTCGGTGCCCTTGCGGCCGGATGCTCGACCGGGAACGACTCGACCGGGCCAACGCCCTCGTTCGCGGTGTCCGCTCCTCGACAACAAGCCCCCCTGTATTACCATGGTACTGAAGCGATTCCGCTGGTCGAGAATCCTGCCCAGGTGGTCGTCGAGTTGGACGCAGGAGATGCTGCGGAGCTTGCCCGGGGGCAGGGGATCACAGTCACCGACGATGTGGGAGTTTCACAAGCCCCGGGACACCGAATTCTGCGGGTGAACACCGGGTCTGGCGTGGCAGCCCGGACCCTGCGTGCCCTTCCGGCAACGCGCTTCGCAGCACCCCTGTATTCGGCGGCTCAGGGTGGTGCACTTGTGCTCCTCATCAACAGTTTCGACCTCAAGTTCACGGTTGATGCGGAAGCTCGAGCTACCACCATCCTCGACAGCCTGGGTCTGGAGACGATTCGAAGCCCCGATCCCGACTCGGGCTACACGACTTTCCGACTCAGGTATCCGCGTGCGGTTGATCCACTGGAGTATCTCGAGAGCCTCCGGACCAGGGATTTCGTCGAGTGGATCTCGCCAGGGTTCATCTCCGATTGGCGGATTCACTCCGTGCCGAGCGATCCCTACTTCTCCGCCCAGTGGCACTTCGAGAACGCGTCCACGCTGAACGGAATTCCGATTGACATCAATGTGTCCCCCGTGTGGGGAACTACTCTGGGAACGAAGTCGATCAGGGTGACCGTGATCGACGACGGGGTCCACTGGCTCCAGCAGGATCTGTTCAACGTGCTCGGAGGGGGGTCAGCCATAGACCTCAGGACAGACGATGATCCTAGCCTTGGAGAGGGCGGTTACGATCCCTTCAACAACGACACCCATGGCACCTCCGTCGCTGGGATCATAGGGGCCACACATAATAACGGGCTCGGCGGGGTCGGGATTGCGCCGAATGTGACGATCAATTCGGCTCGCATCTTCCGGGGGACTTACGGCGGCGAGGGAGGAGAGCTCAACCCCTTTGATCCCCCTTCGAACCAGCAGATTGCTGATGCGATTTCCTGGGCCTGGGCGTCCACGCAGAGTGATGTCATCAACAACAGTTGGGGAGGGGGTAGTCCAAACAGCCAGGTCACCAATGCCATCAACGCTGCGGTGACAAGCGGTCGTGGGGGCAAGGGAGCGGTGGTCGTGTTCTCCGTGGGTAACGATGCCAGTGTAGTGAGATACCCCGCGACCCTGCCGAACGTCATTGCGGTCAGTGCCATCGCGCCGAGTGGAACGCTGGCGCTCTACTCGAATCGAGGGCCGGAAGTGGACATCGCCGCCTTCGGCGGGGCGGCCACCGGATCGTGCATCGGGGCGATCGTCACGACCGATCTCTGGGGTGCGAAGGGGTGCAATGACGGCCCGGGGGGAGACATCAACTTCACCACGACCTTCAGTGGAACGTCGGCCGCGGCACCAATGGTCAGTGGAGCCGCCGCCCTTCTGCTCAGCCTCGAACCCGGTCTGACCCACTCCGCAGTCAAGAGCCGGCTGTTCGGTGCGGCGGACCCGTGGGGTGACGCGACCCTGTACGGGGCGGGGAAGCTCAACGTGGCTCGCACCATCTTCGGGCCCGTCCTCCCCGCCATCGCCGGGCCCTCCACGATCACCGGTACGTTCCAGTCGTGGACTGCGTCGGCGTCGGGTGGTTTGTCCCCGTATACATTTGTCTGGGAGCGGGCCGATTTCTGCTCCGGCGCCTGGGTCACAGTGGGGACCGGATCCTCTTACGGGGAAGTGACAACCATGGGACAACCATTCTGGCTCCGGGTGACGGCCTCCTCGGCCGCACGGTACTCCGGCCTCGTTACCAAGCTGGTGGGCGGGTTCGGAACGTGCTGATGGATTTGCTGCTTCCTGTTCGAAGGTCTGGGCCGATGCGGTGGGCTCTCCTGGTGACGGGGGCACTCGTCGGCGGGTGCAGTAGCACGCCGTCGGAACCCAGCGCCACGGGAGACCAACTGATCCTCCTCAAGGGGACCAGTACCAACATCTACTTCGTCTCGGCTGGCGAGAGCCCGAGGGTGGACCGTCTCAGCCTTGCCGGTGGTGCACTTGAGTTTCATGAGCGGGGGTTTGTGAACCGCCAGCAGAACGCGCTTTTCGTTTCGCTCATTGACTTCGGTCCCACCGGTCACCGGCGGCTTGTACGGCTCGATCTGACCTCCCGCACACTTGATTGGGAGGTTCCGACCACCAGCGAACTCCGGCGGATCGATATTGATGGAGTCGAGTTCTCTGGATCCCTTGCGTTGAGCGGTTCACGGGATGGGAACCATCTGTTCGTCAGAGCCTACCTGCGGGACGACTTCGCCGTGACCGGGGCTGCGGTCCTGGATGCCGCCACGGGTGCGTTCATCCGCTTCATTCGGGGGCCGCAGATTGTGTCGGTCGGGGGGTTCCGCCCGATTCCCCTCGGCAGTTCTTTTTCGCCGGGCGGAGTGGCGGCGCTGATGGGCGATTCCAAGGTGGGGGCGCACGCGATCGGGAACCTTGATCCGAGCGAGTCACGCATCGTGGATTCCATCGCCTTGCCATTGTCGGAGACCTTCCCGGGGGACCGGATCCAGGGTTTCGTCTTTGCGCCAGGCGGGGGCGCCGTCTACCTCCTGGGGCTGGCGGGGATCTACCGCATGGATCTGTCGGCTCGAACCATCACCAATCGGATTTCTCCCCCCTCCCGGGGCTCCGTGTCGGTCAGTCCCGACGGGACCCGGGTCCTGATCACGGATGGCGGTGTCTGGCCGGACTTTCCCGGCTCGGGACAGGTGTTCGTGTTCGACGCCTCGTTGCAGCCCCTTCCCCCGATCGACCTCGGGGTGGATCCGGTGACGGGCGGGAAGACCCGCAGCGCGGGTGTGGCCTGGAGTGACGACAGCCGCCTGGCGTACATTACCACGGGGTCCGCGGAAATCGGACCGCTCTTCGCTCCGCAACGCAGCCGCCTCCTGGTCGTCGACGTGGCCTCCCGCACGATCGTGCGGGAGATCCCTTTAAACGACTTTAACGTGTCTCAGGTGCTCAGGCAGTGATGGGTGGGTAGGGAAGTCGGGAGTAGGGAATAGGGAACCACCTCAAACCCAATTCCTGATGCCCGTCCAAGGGCTCAGGGCGCGCTCGGGGAACCCTCCTCGAGATGGCGTTCAGAACTCACCACGTTAGCCATCAGGAGCCCCGCCACCAGCGCCATCGCCACCAGGATCATCTGGAACGCGGTGTCGACTCCCGCCACCACCTCCCGTTCCAGCAGCGCGAGGACGCTCCGGAACCCGACACTTCCCGGCACCAGCATGAGCACTCCCGGCACCAGCACCACGGCCGCCGGGCGCCCGGCGAGCCGGGAGTAGATGTTGCCCGCCACCCCGACGCTCAGGGCGCCCACGAACATGCCGAGCCCCTGACCGAGTGTTGCAGCACCGAAGCGGGCGCCGGTCACGGCGATCGCCCCCGAGAGGGTGATCCACCCGAGGTCCCGCCACTCGGCGCGCAGGATGATGGTGAAGGCCCACGCCGCGACCGCCACCGCCAGCCAGATCGCCGACGCAGGAAGCGGTGCCGGAAGCACGGCGGAAGGCACCCCGAGGAGGGTGCCGGCGAGCCGGGTGCCCAAGGCCACACCGAAGCCGATCCCCAGAAACACGATGAAGGCCCCGCTCAACCGGCTGGTACCCGCGGAGAGATGCCGGGTGGCGAGTTCCGCCATGGCGGTGGTGAGGGAGAAGCCCGGCATCAGCACGATGAGCCCGGCGAGAGTGGCGAGGGGCACCGAGACGCCCCCTGTCAGCGTGCCCGCCGCCGCCACGGTGAAGGCGGCGATGAAGGCAGCCACCGGTTCGAAGATCCGCCCGAGCGCGGGTCGGGGGCCGGAAAAGAGCGCGAGGATGCCGATCAGGAGACCCACGCCGGTACCGAGGAGGATCTCGGGCCATCCCCCGCCGAGAAAGAGCGCGGCCGCACCGGAGGCGGCACCAAAGGCGAGGGTGGTGAGTGCGGGACCGTAGGGCGGTTTCGCCGACTCCACGCACTCGATGGCCTGGATCGCCTCGGGAAGTGTGGTACGGTCCGCGAGAACCGCCCGGACGATCGCTTCAAGCCGGGCGAGGCGCCCGAGGTCGGTGTCGCCGGGTTGAACCCGCAGCAGGTAGGTGCGGCTGTCGGTCCGGGGCCCGAAGGAGGCGAAGAGCCCGGTGGGCGTGGAGAAGAACTGACTGCCGAGGCTCAGTCGGCCGGCCGCCACGGAAAGGATCTCCTCCAGCCGGTGGGAGGCGGTTCCCGCGGTATGGAGGGCGTGGCCCAGGGTGAGGAGGAACTCGACCCGGGGGTCGGCGCCTTCGGGCGGGGGAAGGGTCGCGAGCGGTCGGGCGGTTTGGGCGGGATCGAGCATCATGGTGGGCAAGATACAGCCCTTCCGCCACGGGAGCGTCGTCGGAGCCCTTCCGCCACCGGAGCGTCACCCCGGCGAACGCCGGGGTCCATTGAAGAAGCTGGGAGAAGTGTGAAGTGTGAAGTTCGAAGTGTGAAGAGCGAGGGGTGTTCTTTCGTGTTTTTCGTGGTTGAATCCTCCGTGCCGATCCGCTGCCCCACTGGTGGAACCAGAGGAGCCACGAAGCCACGGCCACGCACGAACGGTTGTCTCCAAACCCTGAAGAGCCCTCGAAAATGGACCCCGGCGTCCGCCGGGGTGACGTTCCGCGGGTCTCGAAGTACGGCTCACGAACCTCCCCCGAAAACTTCCCCCGCCGTTGCGCCCGTGATACCATCCATGAAGCACCGAACCAGGGTCCTCGACCGGAGCACGCCCATGTCACCATTCCATGCCATTCACCGCGCTGCCGCGACCGGCCGGCGCCACCTCCCGCTCCTGATGGCCGGGCTCCTGTTGGCGGGGTGCGCCGTCAATCCCGTCACCGGCAAACGGGAACTCTCGCTGGTCAGCGAGGCACAGGAGATCGACATCGGCCGCACCGAGGCGGGAAACGTGGTGAGGCAGCTCGGCCTCCATCCCGACACCGCGGTGCAGGGATATGTGTCGCGCATCGGTCTCCGCCTCGCCGCGATTTCGGAGCGGCCGGGGCTTCCTTGGTCATTCCAGGTGGTGGAGGACGCATCGGTCAACGCCTTTGCCCTGCCCGGGGGATTCATCTTCGTCACCCGAGGGATCCTGACCCATCTCAACTCGGAGGCGGAGCTGGCCGCGGTGATCGGGCACGAGATCGGGCATGTCACGGCCAAGCACACGGTGCAGTCGATCAGCAGGGCCCAGGTGGCACAGATCGGTCTGGGGGTCGGCTCCATCATTTCCCCGACAGTGCAGAGTCTCGGCGGTCTGGCGAGCACGGGGCTCGGCGTGCTCTTCCTCAAGTACGGGCGGGACGCGGAGGAACAGTCGGATGCCCTCGGATTCCGCTACGCCCTGCGGGAGGGTTACGATGTCCGGGCCATGAGCGACGTGTTCCGGACCCTGCAGGGCGTGTCGGAAAATGCTGGCGCGGGGCGGACTCCCCAATGGCTCTCCACCCACCCCGATCCCGAGAACCGCGTCGGGAAGAACGAGGCCCGGCTCGCGGCGCTGACGACGAGTCTGGAGGGAACCGTCCTCAATCGTACCACCTACCTCCGGCGCGTCGAGGGGATGGTGTTCGGGGAGGATCCCCGCCAGGGATATTTCGAAAACGGGACCTTCTACCACCCCGATCTCCGATTCCAGCTCACCTTCCCCCAGGGGTGGCGGACGCAGAACCAACCCGACGCGGTGGCGGGTGGGGGACCGAATGGGGACGTGATCGTGGTCCTGGAACTGGTTCGAGAGGCCAACACTCCCGATGAGGGTCTGCGCACATTCTCGGCGGAGCAGGGGGTGACCGCCTCGGGCCGGTCCTCGATTTCCGCGAATGGGCTGGACGGGGTGCAGACCCGGTTCCAGGTCGCCACGCAGCAGGGGACACTGGAGGGCGAGGCGGCGTTCTTTGAACACCGGAACGTGGTCTACCGGATCCTGGGATACGGGACGCAGTCGGGGTTCCGGAACAACGCCAACGCGGTGCGGAACACCTTCCGGTCCTTTGCCCCGGTGACCGACCCCGCAGTGCTCAACCGGCAGCCGATGCGGATCACGCTGGTGCAACTCCCCCGGGACATGACGGTGGCGGAGTTTCGTCAGGCCTATTCGTCCTCGATCCCCATCGAGCAGTTGGCACTCATCAATGGGGTGTCCGTCAACGGGAGCTTCGCCCGGGGAACGCTGGTGAAGCGGGTGAGGTAGGGATTGCTCACGCGAAGGCGCGAAGGACGCGAAAGCACTCGGCGTCCCGAGCGTACATCGGAACGTCACCCCGGCGAACCTTGTCCCCGCGGAAGCGGGGAGCCGGGGTCCATTCCAACCGGGGCATGGATTCCGGCGTGGGCCGGAATGACGTGCATCTGTTGTCGTCCTGATGTTACGGTCGTGCGCCAGCCCCCTCCACGATGCGGCGCCGGCTCTCCGGGTTCCACGCCGGCCGGTCGGGGGCGTTGGCCACCTCCTCGCCAAGATGGAAGAGGAGCCGGACGATGCGGGCCATCTTCTCATAGTTGATCTTGTCCGGCGAGTCCGACACCTGGTGATAGTCGGCGTGCGTCCCGTTGAAGAAGAAGAGGATGGGGACCCCCTTCCGCGCGAAATTGAAGTGATCGGACCGGCCGTAGAAGTTCTCCTGGGGCCACCGGTCGTCGATCGCAATCATGCCGAGTTCGGGGTGCCGGGCGTTGACACGTTCCAGCGTCTTGCCCAGGTCGGAGTGCTCCTTCCCGATCGCCACGATCGAGTCGGGCCAGTTCCGGCCGATCATGTCGATGTTGATGTTGGCCACGATCCTGTCGAGGGGAACTGTGGGGTGCTCGGCGTACCAGGAGCTCCCCAGGAGACCCCGCTCCTCGCCGCTCACGGTGAGGAAGAGCATAGACCGCTTGGGGCGGACCGGCATTTGGCTCATGGCCCGGGCCAGCGCGATCACCCCCACGGTGCCCGATCCGTCGTCATCGGCACCGTTGGCTATCGAGTCGGGCTGCCCCGAGCGGATGCCGATGTGATCCATGTGCGCGGAAAAGACGAGATACTCGTTCCGGAGCTCCGGGTCGCTCCCCTCGAGAATCCCGATGGTGTTGGGGGCGAGGACAGGTTCTCTCTGGTTCTCCGTCACCGTCAGGGCCGCAGTCAATCCCTCCACGGGACGAACCACGAGCGCTTTCTCACCCCGGATTGCGGCAAGGTCCACCCCGGCGATGCTCCGGATGGCGGCATCCTGGACCTCGACCACCGGCCCCGCGGCTCCACGCCGGCCTCCCCCTCCGATCCGAATCTCCGACTGGCCCGCGACCCGCGACCGGAAGTCGCCGTCGCTTCGACCCGGGGCCGTGATGACCGCCCGGGCGCCGCGGTTGATGAGGAGGAAGGGGATCCGGGCCGCCGCACCGCGCGTCTCCCCCTGCACCAGCAGCACCACATGGTCCTTGACCTCCGCCGTGGCAAGGTTCTCCGGAGTCATCGCTCCACCGATCACCACGACCGGACCCTCTATCCGGCCCTGCGTGGAGCCAAACACCCGGAGGGCGTCCCGGGTAAAGCTGAGGGTGACCGGCGCACCTCCCCGGGTCAGCGTCAGGGAGGAACCGGCGGCATCGAACTGGTTCGCCTCCAGGGGATAGCGCTGGAACCAGGTGCCATCCTCGCCGCCGGGCCGGAGGCCGAAGGAAGCAAATTGATCCGCGACGTATTGCGCCGTGAGGTCGAGGCCCCGGCTTGGCGTGGCCCGGCCCATCATCGAGTCGTGGGCAATCACACCCAGGTCCCGCCGGAGATCGTCCTCGGTGATGAGCCGGGTGAGGTCGGTGACGGCCCGGGCGCGCGTGGTCTGCGCCTGGAGCCCCGGCACGGTGCCGAGCAGGAGAAGGAAGGAGAGGATCGAGAGGGCGCGACGCGTGGGCATGGAGGTCACCGGTGAGCGTGAGGGTAAGAGTGAGAACAACGGTCAGACGCGGCGGGTGCGGCGTCGCATGAAATCCATCAGGATGAACTGTCCCAGGGTCATCGTGTTGGTGAAGTAGGCCTTGCCCCGGCAGATCTCGGAGACCTTCATGACGAACTGCACCAGGCTCCGCTCCCGGGCGAGCATGAAGGCGTTGATCATGATTCCCGACCGGCGGCATTGGGACACCTCGGCGAGGGTCGCCTGGATCACGTGCGGGTCGAGGCCCATCGAGTTGATGTAGACCCGGCCATCGGGCATCGTCATCGCTGAGGGTTTCCCGTCGGTGATCATGATGATCTGCCGCATGTCCTTCTTCTGCGCCAGCAGGAGCCGCCGCGCCAGCTTCAACCCCTCGGCGGTGTTGGTGTGCCACGGTCCGACCCCGGTGCCGGGCAGGGCGCCGAGGGGGATCTCCTCCGCCCGGTCGTGGAAGAGCACCACCCGCAGGGTGTCGCCGGGGTACTGGGTGCGGATCAGGTGTGTCAGGGCGAGCGCCACCTTTTTGGCGGGCGTGAAGCGGTCCTCGCCGTAGAGGATCATCGAATGGGAGCAGTCGAGCAGGAGCACCGTGGCGGCGGAGGAGCGGTACTCCGACTGGTGCACCCGCAGATCCTGGTAGTCAAGATCGAGCGGGAACGTGAGGCCGGTCCGGGCGATGGCGCTGGTCAGCGTGGCGGGAACGTCGAGATTCATCGTGTCCCCAAACTGGTACGGTCGCGAGGCCGCCTCGGCCTCAATCCCAGTGGCGAGGTGCTGAGTGTCATGTGCTCCAACGCTGGAACGCCCGATGCTGCCGAGCAGGCCTTTCAGAGTCTTGTAGCCGAGAAAGTCGATCCCCTTGGTGGTGAGCCCGAACTGGACGTCCCGTGCCGCGGAGGCCGCCTGGCCTCCCGGCCCTTCGAGCGGCTGGTAGCTCGAGGGCATCGAGGGGGGTGTGGGAGACTGGTTCAGGTATCCCTCCGCCGTCAGCCGTTCGATGATCTCGTCGAGGAGCCGGGCGAGTTCCGCTTCGATCTCCCGGTCACGCTGCTCGTCTCCGGTGGAGTCGCCGCGGAGGAGGGTGAGCATGTCGGGGGTGAGTTGGCCCGACTCCTTGAGGGCGCGGAGGATGGCGTCGCGGAGGCTCTCGCGGGAGTGGTCGGGCTGTTCAGGGTCGAGGTCCCCCCACCAGGGGTCGTGGCCCCCGGCAAATCCTCCATCGAGAAAGAAGTCACCGAGGTGCTCGAGCAGGGCCTGCAGGTTCACCGCATTGGCGAGCCCGGGCACGTACTTGGAGTAGGTTGTGTACCGCATGGTGACCTCCGGCGCTTCCTGCATTGTAGCGGGGAGCGCCCGTTTTGCGCGACTCGGTGGTGAGGCCCCCGAGGGGCCTGACCCGGAGGGCTGGGAACCCACGCGTAGTCCCGCAGTGCCAGGGAATCCAGATTCGCTCTGGAAACGTTGTCTCGAATAAGTGCTAAGATAACGGCTGGCTTCCTGAGAACTGGTGGGGGATGCTCCTGATCTGCAGCGACCATTGGAAGCCATGGCTGACCGCCACCCTCGGCGCCTTGGCGTTTCTGCCCCGAGTCGGGGCGGCACAGGGAGACACCACGGCCACCCTCGTGGTCCAGGTGGTTGATACGGCGGAGGCCCCAGTGGCCCTGGCGGAGGTCGTGCTGCGAGGCGCCGGGATGCAGGCAACGAGTGGGCCCACCGGGCGCGTGGTGCTCCGGAACATTTCTCCGGGGCTCGACACCCTCCTCGTGCGCCGGCTCGGTTACGTTCCGCTCCAGGTGGTGGTCCGGTTCCGGGCGGGAGAAACGCTCAGGGTCGACGCGGTGCTGGATGCCAGGGTGTTTGCACTGGAGGAGATTGCCGTGGTGGGCCGGCCGGGACTGTCGACTTTCGAGCGGCGGATGCGAAACGCGGTCTTCTCGCCGCCCAATTCGTTCTATCCGCCCGAGGCACTCGATACGTTCCCGCCGGAGATCCACGCGCGGGACATCTTGCTCCGCTCGGGAATCGCCAAACGCCCGCAGAAGGTAGTGATCGACGGGAGGAGACAAATCGACCGCCTTCGGCTCTCGTGCCCTGCCGACGGATTCCATCGAGGCGCTATACCGGTCTCGATCATTCTCAACGGGATCGTATATCCCGACCCGGACGACACCTTCTTCGAGGTACAGCTCCAGAACGCTCGTATCCGAGCGCTGGAGATCTATCGAAACGCGGTCGAGGTCCCGCTGGACCTCCCGGCCGAAGTGACCAGTCCCAACAAGGCATGTGTGGTCGTGGTGTGGACCAGATGACAGATGAGAGAACCATGAAAGCGTTCGTGTACATGAAAGTGTTCGTTCAGATGGTACTCGCCCTCGTTGCAGCCGGTGGGCTCACCGCGTGTGTCTCAGGTGGCGCGTCCAACACGAAGAAGATCGTCACATGGACCGAAACGGATCGTCCGGCCGAATGGACCCTCGACTCGGCCAGCCGTCTCGTCCTTTCAGTGCGAACCGGTCCGGATTCCGGCGGACCGATCGACGTGGCGGGCGTCGTCCGGCTCTCCAATGGCTCGTTCGTGGCCGGAAGCGGCGGAACCAGTCAACTGCTCCGGTTCGATGCCCACGGCGGCTATCAGGGCGCCTTCGGCCGAGCGGGCATGGGGCCGGGGGAGTTCGACCACCTCTGGGATCTCTGGGCCTGGGGCGATACGGTCGTGGCGTTCGATGCCCGCGGGGTGGGCCAGGTATTTGGACCGGACGGCGCCTATCTCCGGACCGTGCCCGGGATATCACCGGACCGCGCGGGAGTCCTCGCGGACGGCTCGCTCGTGGAGTACACCGTGGGGTCCCTCCGAGAGGCTCCCGCAAGTGGTGGTACCGTTGACATGTCGGTTCAACTGAGGGACACCCGGGGCGGGGAAGCGCAGGTACTGGGCACCTCCCCGGCCGCTGAGGTCCGCACGTCCAGCAATGGACCAACGGTGCTGCGATACGGGCCGCAAGGACATGTCGCGGCACTGCCCAATGGCTATTGCACCGGCTACTCCAAGGACTACGTGCTGCGATGCTACGACCGAACGGGGGCGCTGCTCTCGGAGATGCAGCGCACGGGGTGGACCCCACGGCCGGTCTCCGCGGAAGACGAGGCCATGTTCTTCCGGGGGATCGACGCCGCCAATCCCGGTCCCCGAGCGAAAGCGTACCGGGAGTACGTGCACAAGACGACAGTTTTCGCGGACGCCTTTCCCCCCTATGGTCGCCTGGTCGGATCGGAGGCGGAGGAACTGTGGGTCGGTCCCGTGAACCCCGCCGAGTTGACACTCGGAGAACGGAATCCGGTCAGCCCCGATTCCGCGCGGTGGTCAGTCTACTCGCCCGCGGGGCGGTGGCTCGCGGATATTGTTCTCCCAGGCGGGTTTCGTCTCCTCACGGCCGGCCAAGATTACGTGGTGGGGCTGACTCGGGATGACGAGGGGAACGAACAGGTGGTGGTGTACGGAATAGCGAATAGGGAGTAGGGAATAGGGAATAGGGAATAGGGAGTAGGGAGTAGGGAAGAGCATTCTCACGTTGTGTGACCCCCACTCTCCCCTCCCTACTCCCCACTCCCCACTCCCTACTCCCTGGGTGGAGGTTGTGGGGGGGGTGGGGCGGTGGTCGCGGAGGGCGGCCCGCCAGCGTACTTTGCAGCGTGGCCCGACCCTCCCTCCCCCGCGGCGCGCTCCGGCATCCCGACTTCCGGCGGTTCATCGCGGGACAGTTCGCCTCGCTGGTCGGCACCTGGATCCAGCAGGTGGCCCTCGGGTGGCTCGTCTTCGAACTGACGAACTCCGCCTTCAAGGTCGGCATCGCCGCCGCGGCGGGGACCGTGCCGATCCTCCTCCTCACCCTGTACGGGGGCGGAGTGGCCGACCGGGTGGACAAGCGACGGGCCCTCATCCTGCTCCAGTCGCTCATGGCGGTGGAGGCGCTCCTCCTCGGAATTCTGGCCCTGACCGGCCATGTGACCTTCGTCTGGATCGTGGTACTGGCCCTGGCCAATGGTGTCCTCGGCGCCTTCGAGATCCCGATCCGGCAGAGTTTCCTGCTCGACCTGGTGGGCCGGGACGATCTCATGAGCGCCATCGCCTTCAACTCGATGGCCTTCAGCGTTTCCCGCGTCCTGGGACCGGCCATCGCGGGAACCCTGGTGGCGATGTTCGGCGCGGGCGTCGGATTCCTGGTCAACGCGGTGAGCTACGGTGCCGTGATCGCGGGTCTGGCCCTGATCCGGTCCCAGGGGGATGTACGGCCTCCCGACCGTCACCCGCCAACCCTGGTCGAAGTTCACCACTATGTCCGGGCCCGGGGCTGGCCCCGCACCCTGCTGACACAGGCGCTGGTCACCACCATCTTTGCCTATTCAGTCACTGCAATGCTGCCGGTGCTGGCCCGCGATGGGCTCGGAACCGGCGCCAGCGGATACGGGGGGCTGATGTCGGCCTTTGGGGTGGGGGCGGCGATCGGCGCGACCCTCCTGGCGGCGGTGGGGCACCGGGTGCGCCGGGGGGAATTGGCGGTGGGGGGAGGCATGGCGATCGGCGCGGTCCATCTGCTGATCGGTGCGTCGGGGAGCTACCCCCTTACCTTCGGGCTCCTCCTGCTGTCGGGCACCGTGGGGGCGGCGGCGGGGATCACCACCAACACCCTGCTCCAGGTCGATGCGCCCGAGCATCTCCGGGGCCGGGTGATCGGGGTCTACGCGATGATCGTGGTGGGGATGGCGCCGATCGGATCGCTCCTGATGGGATGGGTCGCGGACCGGGCGTCGGTGGGACTGGCCATCGCCGGCGGTGGCGTGGTCACGCTGCTCACCGCCGCGCTGCTCTGGCGAGGCCGGCCCCGGGAGCCGGTCACGGCGCCGGTCACGATCGGGGAATCTGTGGAAACTGCTGGTGTACCTGTCACCTCGGAGGAACGATGATCATCACGGTGTCGCGCGAGTTCGGAGCCGGGGGCGCCCTGGTGGCGGCGGAGGTGGCCCGCGCCCTGGGCTGGACCCTGGTGGACAATCAGTATGTGGACGAGGTGGCCCGCCGGGCGGGGATGACCCCGGAGGAGGTGGAGCGGCAGGAGGAGCGGGCGCCGGGGTTCCTGGAGCGCCTGGCTCGCACACTGGCCAACGCCACGAGCGAATATGTGACGCCCGATGGGAGCGTCCTTCCCGAAATGGAGGAGGCGCGACTGGTGAAAATCACCGAGACGGTGGTGGCCGAGTATGCCGCCCAGGGACGGGTGGTGATGGTGGGACGGGCGGCACCGGCGGTGCTGGAACAGGTGGAGGATGCGATCCACGTCCGGATCGTGGCCCCGCGCGCGCACCGCGTGGCCACGGTGGCGGCTCGGCGCGGCGTGTCCGAGGACGAGGCGGAGGAGATGGTGCGGGACCGGGACCGGGCCCGGGCCCGCTATCACAAGATGTACTACGACCGCGAATGGGCCGATCCCGTGAACTACCACATGGTGCTCAACTCCGCCGTCCTTGGCGTGGAGGGGGCGGCGGAGGTGGTGGTGGGGAGGGCGCGGAGGATATGGACCATCTGAAAGGCGGTAGGCGGTAGGCTGTAGGCGATAGGGACTGCACCGATCTTGAGATGTTCTCGGTGACGGGGGCGTTGGGGTGGGTTCGTGTTCAGCCACAGCGCTTCCCCTCACCGCGAAAGCCAACCACAAAAAGCACAAGAGGCGCAAGACCGGGGCACCTCACCTCCCCCCGGAAGAAACCGCGGATGACACAGATGACGCAGAGTGAATGCTGCCCAGGCCGGTCCCGAGTCGAGTCGGCGTGGGGGGCGCGGCTCGGTGTCATCTGCGTCATCTGTGGTTCCGCCCCCTCCCGACAGCGAGCCGCTCTCCGCGGGATCTCGGGCTTTCTTGTGCCTTTTGTGCCTCTTGTGGCCATCCCCCGCCCGCCTGGCCACCGGAGCCCCTCACCTCACTCCGAAATCCAACCCTTGGCCCGGATGGAAGTGAAGGCCATCGAGGTCTATCGGTCGAAGATCGAGATGCCGTTGGATCTCACCGTGGCCACGGGCTCGTGTGCCGTGGTGGTGTGGACGATGTAGGAACTAATAGGGAGTAGGGAGTAGGGAGTAGGGAGTAGGGAAGCGCATGCTCACGTTGTGTGACCCCCACTCCCCACTCCCTACTCCCCACTCCCCGGGTTGGGGTTGTGGCGCGGTGGCCGTGGGGGGCGGCCGACGTACCCCATCTCCTCGTTCCGGGTGATCCGCCGGTGGGCCACCAGGCCCTCCAGCACCAGTTCGCAGGCGGCGACCGCTACGTTGGGCTCCCTGGGGCTCGCGAGACCCACCGTCGTCACCAGCGACAGCAACCCGGGGACTGTTCCGAAGATGTCGAGACACGCCGACGCCCGCTCCTCGCCGGTGAACCGCAGGGCTCGGCCCTCGTCGAACCATTCCACGATCGGGTCGGTGTCGGCCCCTCCGGCCCGGGCATCGAACGTGGCGCCGGCCGCGTCCCGGATCAGTTCCCGCGCGATCGTCTCGCTCCCCTGCAACTCCCCCTCGTACTCCAGCTCGATCTTGCCGGTGACCGACGGGAGGGCGGCGTAGACGTCGCTCATGCGGGGCACGATCACCTCCTCGCCGAGCCGCCGAGCCCGCCGTTCGGCGTTGGAGACCGCGTTCTCCAGCACCGTGATCGGGAGCCGCTGGGACACGCCGCTCCGCCGGTCCACCCGTTTGTCCTCCCGGGCCTCGAACGCGATCCGCTCGATGACCTCGGCGATGAAATCGGGGATCACCACCGGCAGATCGTCTCCCCGGTCGATCCACGCCTCCTGCGCCGTGATCGCCATGCCGAGCTCCACGGTGCGGGGGTAGTGGGTCTGGACCTCGGAGCCGATCCGGTCCTTGAGCGGGGTGATGATCTTGCCGCGCGCGGTGTAGTCCTCCGGATTGGCGGTGAACACCAGGAGGACGTCGAGCGGGAGACGGACCGGGTATCCCTTGATCTGGACATCCCCCTCCTGCATCACGTTGAAGAGCCCCACCTGCACCTTCCCGCTCAGGTCCGGGAGTTCGTTGATGGCGAAAATGCCCCGGTTGGCGCGCGGCAGGAGCCCGAAGTGCATGGTCAGTTCGTCGCTCAGCAGATGCCCGCCGCGCGCGGCGCGGATCGGGTCCACGTCGCCGATGAGATCGGCCACCGTCACGTCGGGGGTGGCGAGTTTCTCCACGAATCGCTGATCGCGGCTCACCCATGCGATCGGCGTCTCCTCGCCCTGCTTGGAGAGCAGGTCCCGCGCGTACCGGGACACCGGGGCAAAGGGATCGTCATTCACCTCGCTCCCGGCGACCACCGGAATGGCCGGATCGAGGAGAGCGGTGAGCGCTCTCAGGATTCGAGTCTTGGCTTGGCCACGCAGTCCGAGGAGAATGAAGTGGTGACGGGCCAGGAGGGCGTTCACGATCTGGGGGAGCACCGAGTCGTCGTATCCCATGATTCCCGGAAAGAGCTCCTCGCCGCGTCTCAGGCGATCCTGCACGTTCTGCCGGATCTCGTCGCGGACCGACCTTCCTCGCAGAGGCGGCTGCCCCCAGGGGGAGCGGATCAGGGCACCGAGTGTCTCAGGAAGTGCATTGGGTCTGGGCATCGCGACTCCGGCTGGTGCGGGGTAACGGGATCAATAGTCCACTTTCTCTCTCCTCGGGTGGCTACCCACCCACCCACCACGCCGACAATCGCGATCCCAATCTTGTGTGAAAACAGCTAGTCACACGAAGGCACGAAGACACGAAGGGGTGCGCGTTTCTTGAATCATCGCGAACTGCGACCCGTGACAAAAGCGTGCTCTTCTCACTCCTCCTTGACAGCACTGTTCGGAATGGTAACTTCTGTCCACTCCATGACATGAAAAAGCGCCGAGCCGTACTGTCACTTCGTCCGCACGAGCAACCACTTTCACCCCTGAGGGCCGTTTCATGTCGAAAATCGTGACACTCGTTGCCGTTCTTGCTCTGACTGCCTGTGGTGGTGGCGCCACCAACGAGGCTCCGCCTGCCGCTGCGGAGCCGGCCGCCGTTGCGCCCGCGCCGGTCGATTCGGCGGCTCCAGCCGATTCGATGGCGATATCGCACGACAGCATGGCGGGGGACACCACGTCGCACTGATCCCCTGAAACGTACGATCCGCCCCTCCCCGAGGATCCACCTGGGGGAGGGGCGCTGTTTTTCAGGCCTCCGGTTCCCCGGTCACCTCAGGCGGATCGAAGGGAAGGTCCACGACCCGGGCCGGAATGTCCCCCACCCGAACCACGGCCCCCGCCTCGACCTCTCTCCGGAGCAGCGCCAACCCCAGGTGTCGCCCTGGAAGGTGCAGCATCGAGGTGACCTTCCCCACCTCCTTCCCGTCATTGGTCTGGATGGTGAGTGCTCCCTCGGTTGTGGAGGCGGTCCAGACCAAACCTCGCAGGTGACGGTTCGGGTGACCCCGGAAATGGATGCGGGCCACCGTCTCCTGTCCCACATAACACCCCTTGGCGTAGCTCACTCCGCCGTGCTCATCGAACCGGACTTCCTGGGGCAGGGTCTTCTCCCCGATCTCGGCGCGGAGTGCCGGCCATCCGGACAGGATGCGAGAGGCGGTGAGGTCGTCATGTGTGCCGGGAATCGCTCCGGCTCCGGCCTCCAGGAGGTGTGTCCGGGCCTGTTCCATCACTGCCTCCGGTCCGAGGAGCGCGGCCACCCAGGGAGCACCGTCGGGAGCCATGGCCAGAACCGCGTCGCCGCCGGGGAGGGTGATCGGGATGGCTTTCCCCGGCTCCGGTGCGGGGCTCTCCAAGATGTGGGAGACGGTGTCGCGGGCTCCGGGGCCGAGGAGCCAGAGGCCGGTCCATGCCGGCTCCGGGATGCTGACGCGGGCGAGACGCGGGGGAAACTGCTTCGCGAACCCCGCTCGGGCTGCCTCGATTCCCTCGGCGGGAAAGAGCAGCGTGGCGCCGTCGGATTCCCGGAGGGACCAGAGGTCGGTGATGATCATTCCCTTGGGGGTCAGCAGCGCTCCGTAGATGACGCTCCCCGGGCCGGGCCGTTCCACGTCGTTGGTCAGGACCCCCTGGAGGCACGCTACCGCGCCGGGACCGCGCACGTGGAGCACAGTCGCGGGAGCGGCGACGATCACCGTGCCCGTGCGAAGGTGGGCGAGGGTGGGTTCGGACATCGAGACGGAAGCCGGTTCCATCCCCAAACATATCACCCTCAATACAGCCCCGCCGCCCGGTACGACCGGTCGAGAAGCTCAACCGGGTGCACCACCGTCACCGCGGACCCCCGGGCCACCAGTCCCCCGCCGATCTGCATCTGACACCCCGGGTTCCCCGTCACGATCGCCGTGATCTCCGGATGCTCCCCCAGGGGGGCCAGCTTGGCCTCGAGAATCGCGTCGGCCGCCTCCGGATGCAGGAGGCCGTGGAGACCGGCGCTCCCGCAACAGTGGGATGCTCCCGGGAGAGTATGAACGGTGAGACCAGGAATGGCTCCCAGCACCGCCAGGACCTCGGCGTGGACACCCTGCGCATGCTGGAGGTGGCAGGGTGGATCATAGGCCACGTGGATCGGCAGAGGACCCCCCGAACGTGGGCCCCCGTCCCGGGCGAGCAATTCTGTGACGTCCCGCACCAGGCCGGCGAGGCGACGAGTGTCCGGTGTGTCCACGACATGAGGGAGTTCCCGGAGGTGAGCCCCGCACCCCGCGCTGTTCAGGACCACGGCGTCGCGGTCACCCGCCATGCCGAGTGCACCGGCGTTGGCTCGGGCCAGGCGATCCGCCCCGGCACGATCGCCTGCGTGGGCGTGAAGCGCACCACAGCAGCCGAAGCCGGGAATCTCCACCGTCTCCCACCCATTGACCTCGAGCACCCGGATCGTGGCCTCGTGGACATGGCGGAAGAGCCCGTCCATCACGCATCCGCGAAAGAGAGCCGCCCGCCCCTTCGTCGGCGTACCCATCGCTTTCATCGACAAGGGGACAGGGTGGATCGGCCGAGTGGCATGGACCTGGGCCAGGAGACGGGACACCCGGTTCCGCCCGCGCTCGATCCCAATCAGAGGCACCCGGCGGACGGCCCGCGCCATCGCCAGGAGGGGGCGCCGCACGGTTGATCCCATCGCCGCCAGAACCACCCGGGCCAGGGCCGGGATCCCATTGGCCTCGGCGAGTCGCAGCCGCGCCTCGGCCAGCCCCTCTCCGTATCCCACTCCGGAGGGACAGGCCGGTTCACAGCCCCGGCAACCGAGGCAGGCATCGAGGTGGGCGCGCACGTCGGGGTCGGTCGCCGGGAGATCCCCCTGCTCGAGGGCGCGCATCAGCACGATCCGGCCTCGCGGGCTGTCGTTCTCGTCGCCGGTGGCGAGATAGGTGGGGCAGGCCGGGAGACAGAACCCGCAGTGGACGCAGGGGTCGAGCGCCGCAAACCCCCGTGAGGAATCAGTCGAGGGAGACACGGGGGACCACAAGAGTGGCGGCGGGATCGAAGGTGGCCTGCAAGCCCGTCACCAGGGCGCCCACGCCCTCCCGGTAGGCGCCGAAGTGACCGGTCCTCGATCGGAGCGCCCAGGGGGCCCGTTCCACCGTGAGGGGAATCTCCCGTTCGGCCAGGGTGCGTCGGAGGAGATGAATCATCTCGGCGTCGGGATCGGCGCCGATCCGGATGCCGCCGCTTGCGGGTTCCGCGGTGAGAGGACCCTCGCCCAGGTGGTTGATGAGCATGTCGAGTGTGTCATCGATGCCGTCGGGGAGGACACCGAGCCGGATCGCGCAGGGTATCCCCAGGAAGGAGAGAGAGATCGTCTGACGGAGCTGGTGGGCCTCCTCCGGGGTCAGGACCGTGACCGGTGTCTCCACGGCCTCCGTGATCCGGGCCGCTTCGGCCGCGGTGCCGGCCGCCGATCCGAGGAGGCGGATCAGGAGCACCCAGTCCCCGGTGGCGGTGGCCCTCGGCGAGGCGAGTTCGATGGCCGCGGCCTCGAGATGGATCTCTGTCAGGTGACGGGCGCACCGGGTGAGCTGGTCCCGGGGGCCGGTGAGCAGGAGGGTCCGGTCGGCTTCCGGAAGGGCTCGCAGCCGGAGGTGAACCTCGGTGAGAATGCCGAGGGCGCCGAAGGCACCGATCTGGAGGCGCGTGAGGTCGTATCCCGCCACGTTCTTGACCACGGCGCCCCCGGCGGTGACCACGCGCCCATCGCCCGTGACGACGGTGCAGCCAAGCGTGAGTTCCCGCGGAGTGCCGCGGCTGTGCTGGAGGGCACCCGCGGTGGCGGTGGCGAGCACCGATCCGAGAGTGCGCCCCGGGTGGCCGGGGGGATCGAGCGGGAGCCAGGCTCCGCCCGCGGCGAGCCGCTGCTGAAGGGCGTCGAGGGGAACGCCGGTCTCGACCGTGGCGGTGAGGTCCGCTGGGGAGACGCGTGGTATCGCGGTCAGGCCCGTGGTGCTGACCACGAGATCGCAGGGAGCGTCACCCGGGGTCCAGGTGCCCGCTCCCCGCACGGCGACCCGCCATCCCGCCTCGTGGGCCAGGGTCATGATCTCCGCCACTTGGCCGGTGGTGGACGGGGACACCAGGAGAACACCCTCCCTCGTGTGGGAGAGGAGTTCGGCGGGCAGACGGTCGCGCAGCAGGTCGTGCGGTGTGGGGCTCACAGGGTCTCCACCCCCTTTCCCCATTCCCGGCAATACCGGACCGGGATCACCTTGCCGGGGTTGGCCCGCTCCTCGGGGTCGAACACATGTCGCACGGCGCACATCTGCCGGAGCGACGGCTCGGAGTACAGCTCGGGCATCAGATCCGCCTTGTCGAGGCCGACCCCGTGCTCCCCGGTGATGGTGCCGCCCGCGGCCAGACACGCGGTCATGATCTCCCGGCTCGCGGCCAGCACCCTCTCCCGGGCCCCCGGTTCCCGGTGGTCGTAGCAGATGTTGGGGTGCAGGTTCCCGTCTCCCGCATGAAAAACATTGACGATGGTGAGACCATGGAAACGCCCCACCTCCTCGACCCGATCGAGAATGTCGGGAAGGGCCGACCGGGGCACCACGGCGTCCTGCACCACCATGTCCCGGGCGATCCGTCCCATCGCCCCGAACACCTTCTTCCTCCCCTGCCAGAGCCGGGCCCGTTCCTCCGCGGTGCGGGCCGTGCGGAGCGTCGTGGCTCCCCCCTGCCGGAGGAGAGTCTCCACCCGGTCCGACTCCGCGGCCACCGCCTCGGGACGGCCGTCGAGTTCCACCAGGAGAACGGCTGCGGCATCGGTCGGATAGCCGGCGGCGTAGATCGACGCCTCGACCGCGCGGACGCTCGCCTGATCGAGCATTTCGAGGGCCGCAGGCACGATCCCGGTGGCGATGATCTCCCGGACCGCCTCGCTGGCCGCCCGCACGGTGGGGAACCCCGCGAGGAAGGTGCGGACCTCGGCGGGAAGGGGCACGAGGCGCACGGTGACGGCGAGGGCGATCCCGAACATGCCCTCGCTCCCCACGAAGAGCCCCACCAGGTCGGGGCCCCACGGCTCTCCCGACGGGCTGCCGAGGCGAACCACGGTCCCGTCAGGGCGGAGGACGTCGAGGGCCACGATGTGGTTGGTGGTGACGCCATACTTGAGACAGTGCGGGCCGCCGGCGTTTTCCGCCACGTTGCCCCCGAGGGTGCAGGCACTCTGGCTCGACGGATCGGGGGCGTACTGCAGGCCGAGATGACGGATCGCCTCGGAGAGCGTGGCGTTGACCACACCCGGTTCCACCGTGGCCCGCCGGCCCGCGGGGTCGATGTGGAGGATCCGGTTGAGCCGGGTGAGGATGACGAGAACGGCGTCGCGGTCGGCAAGGGCCCCCCCGGAGAGCCCGGTCCCGGCACCCCGGGCCACGAAGGCCGCCTGGTGGCGGTGGAGGACGCGGATCACCCCGATGACCTCCTCCCGGGTGGCAGGGAGGACGGCGAGGCGGGGAACCGCATGATGTGTCGGCAGGCCATCGGAGGTGAGGGCGAGAAGCTCGGCGGGCCGCACCCGGAGTCCACCCGGCCCGACGACGGCGCGGAGGTCGCGGAGGAGGGCGTGGTCGAGGGGGGAGGGCATGGAGGAACATAAGCAGTTACGCCGCGACCCAGGTGGTGCGGAGGTTCTGGACCTCCGGGGCATTGCGGAGTTTCTCGAAGGCGCGTTCGCGGATCTGGCGGACCCGCTCGCGGGTGACGCCGAGGAGGTGCCCGATGTGTTCCAGGGTCAAGGGTTCGGCGCAATCATCGAGGCCGTAGTAGAGGGTCAGGATTCGTCGTTCCCTCGGGGTCAGGTGCTGGCGGAAGAGTTGGGCCAGGAACTCGCGCTGGAGAGTGTCATCGGTGGCGTCCTCGATCTCGAGGCTCCCGGAGCCTGCCACCCGGTCGCCGAAGGTGGCCGCGGCGCTGTCGGAGCGGTCCACCGGCGCGTCGAGGGAGATCTCGAAGCGGGACATCCGGTGGGCGGCGCGCACGCTGTCCACCGTATCTCCCAGGGCCACCGCCGTTTCGCCATCAGTGGGCGTCCGTCCGAGTTCCCGCGCCAGGGTGGCTTCGAGCCGGGCGAGGCGGAGCAGCGCCGAGTTCTGGTTCAGGGGTACCCGGACCGTTCGAGTCTGCTCGGCCAAGGCCTTGAGCACGCACTGCCGGACCCACCAGACCGCATAGCTGATGAACTTGACCCCATGAGAGGGATCGAACTTCGCCACCGCCTTGAGGAGTCCCTCGTTGCCGATCGCCACCAGCTCGGCCAGGTCGAGGCCATGTCCCTGGAACCGCTTCACGTAACTGATCACGAACCGGAGGTTTCCGGTGACGAGACGCTCCGCCGCCTCCCGATCGCCCCCTTGGGCCAGCTCCGCCAACCGTCTTTCCTCTTCGACGCTGGGGATCATGGGCAGCTTGCGGACGTCCCCCAGGTACTGGTCAAATGCGGTGCCGGAGGGGGAATGGGCGAGGGTGTTCACCGGGCGGGTCTGGACGGAACTGCGCGTCATACTACCTCGGAGCGACAGAGAGGGATTCCCTCCGGGGGGAGGGTGATCCGCGATCAGGACGTCATGTTCATGAATGTCTCATAATATGGGAAGCGGGAGAGGGGCGGTCAAGGAAAACTTTTCGTCCACATCACAAATCGTTGCCACTACTGTCAATAGATTGTTCGTCAACTTTCTGCACAATTCACGGCACGTTAAACATTGTTGAAAATACTCGTAACATGCTGCTATAAATGTCGTTGCGCGTACTGCGTGACGTGTTGTGTTTGTGGGAAAGTAGATGGCCGGATGTTCCTGCTTCCTTCTTGTCCCATGTCCTATGTCCTGGGCCGGCAGAGCCGGAACCACAGAGGCACCTCGGGGTTTCGCGTGGGTTTTCTTCGGCATGGGTTCCGGTCCTGCCCGAGTACCTCTCCCCACAGCCCCAGAGCCAACCACAAGAAGCACAAAAGGCACAGAAACCTCATTCGCCCTTGGTGGGACCCTGCGCACCCGGGTGTGCCTCTTGTGACTTCTGTGCTTTTTGTGGCCATCCCCCTCACACGGCGCGGCCGTGGCGATCGACGTGTCTGACGGGGGGGGGCGGGAGATGCCCAAAAGATTGTCGCCGTTTTGTGTTCAATCTTGTCCGTAAGGGACTATGTCCTATGTCCTATGTCCTATGTTCTATGTCCTATGTCCTATGTCCTATGTCCTGACTTCCAGCGGGTCCTCCAGAAACTCCCGCAACACCGTCGCTGTCACCGGCATGGTCCCGTACTGGTCGCCGGGGTGGGCCCGGCCGATTGTTTCAATGAAGCTGAAGCGAATCTCCTGATCGCGGTTCTTCTTGTCGCGGGTCATGGCGGTGACGAGATCCTCCGGGGCGAGCGAGGCGGGGAGGGAGACGGGGAGACCCGCTGCCGTGAGCAGGGCGGCGAGGCGAGGGGCGACGGTGGAGTCGGCGAGTCCCAGGCGGGTGGCGAGCTGCGCCTCGAGCACGAGGCCGATGGCCACCGCTTCGCCGTGGAGGAGGGACCACTCCGACAGGAGTTCGACCGCGTGGCCGATGGTGTGACCGGCGTTCAGGGCGGCCCGGAGTCCGGCCTCACGCTCGTCGGCCTCGACGATTCCCGCCTTGATGCGCACGCTTCCCGCCACCACCTGCTGCAGGACATCGCTGTCCCGGGCCAGGACCCCGGGGATCATCCGCTCCACCTGTCCGAAATACTCGGCGCTCGAGATGGCGCCGTGCTTGACCGCCTCGGCGAGGCCGGCGCGCAGGTGGCGTTCGGGGAGGGTCCGGAGCACATCGACATCGGCCACGACGGCCACCGGGGGGTGGAATGCACCCACCAGGTTCTTCCCGGCCGGGGTGTCGACACCGGTTTTCCCGCCGACCGAGGCGTCGATCATGGCGAGGAGCGTGGTGGGCACCTGGAGGACGGGAATGCCGCGCTGCCAGGTCGCGGCGACGAAACCCGCCAGGTCCCCCACCATGCCGCCCCCGATCGCGATGACCGCGCCGTCGCGGCCCACCCCGCGC
>JBGSKF010000048.1:0-37231 GCA_041741375.1 Gemmatimonadales bacterium
GCGGTGGCCACCACGCTGCTCGGGGTGCGCACCGGCGCTGCGGTCCGCTACGCGGAGGATCGAGTGGACGGGGAACGGAGCGGGAAGGCCAGTGTGGACATCGGCCTGGCCCGGAGCCTGGGACGGGTGACGGTAGGGCTCGCGGCGCAGCACCTCGGGAGCGACATCTCCCGGGATGGCACCGTCGCCGATCAACCGGCTCGCATTTCAGCCTCCGCCATGACGGACGTCATCCCCCTCGGCGTCTGGTTCGACCTGGTGCTCGCGGCGGGAGTGACGTGGGAGCGGCATCGCGACCTCTCCCCCGGGGGCGGGGCGGAGATCGCGTGGGTGCCGGTGCAGGGGTGGACCTTTGCGGCGCGGGCCGGAGTCCGGCGGGTGGAGGGAGACGGGTCCCCCGCCGAGCATCCCTTCTCCGCCGGAGCGTCCTTCGGCGTCGACCGCTTCTGGCTCGACTACGCCTTTGAGCCGGTGCGTGGCACGGGATCGATTCACCGGGTCGGCGTGCGGTTGCAGTGACAGAGGACGGTAGGACACAGGACACAGGACACAGGACATAGGACATAGGACATAGGACATAGGACATGGGACATAGGACATGGGACATAGGACGGTAGGACCTGAATCCCGACCACCCTGCTCCGCCCTTGACGTTGCCCATGCGGGGTCAGTTTCTTCCGGGCTTCCATCCGGTTTCCCTCCCCGTCCCGAGGCCTTCCCATGCCGACCCCTCGTACTCACCTCATCCTTCCCTCACTCCTCGGCGTCCTGATGCCCGCGGTACCCCTCGCGGCGCAGGACGACGCCGCGCTGGTGGCTCGGGCCCGTGCCATCCACGAGCGGGTGATCACGCTCGACACCCATGTCGACATCAACCCCGACAACTTCACGCCGGCCCGGAGTTATGCCACCCGGCTTTCGACCCAGGTGAACGTTCCGAAGATGGAGGAGGGGGGCCTCGACGCCGCCTTCCTGATCGTCTACGTGGGCCAGCAACCCGACATGACCGCCGCAGGATTTGCCGCGGCCACGGCTCAAGCGATGGAGAAGTTCGAGGCGATCCACCGGCTGACAGGAGAGCTCGCGCCGGACCGGATCGAACTGGCACGCACGGCGGCGGATGTGAGGCGGATCGCCGCGAGCGGAAAGAAAGTGGCGCTCATCGGGGTGGAGAACGGGTACCAGCTCGGCGACGATCTCGCCAATGTCCGGAAGTTCGCCGAACTCGGCGCGCGGTATCTCTCCCTGGCCCACAACGGACACAGCCAGCTCAGCGACTCCAACACCGGTGAGCGGGACGGTGTCTGGCTTCACAATGGATTGAGTCCCCTCGGGCGTCAGGTGGTCGCCGAGCTGAACAAGTGGGGGATCATGGTGGACATCTCCCATCCCTCGAAGCAGTCGATGATGCAGACCCTGGAGATCACCCAGGCGCCGATCATCGCAAGCCACTCCGCGGTCCGGGCGTTGTGTGACCACAGCCGCAACCTCGACGACGAACAGCTCCTGGCCCTCAAGAAGAACGGAGGGGTGGTGCAGGTGGTGGCCTTCAACAGCTACGTGAAGTGCCAGAGCGATTCCCCGGAGCGGCAGGAGGCCCTCGCGGCACTTCGTCGCGAGTTCGGCGTGGGCGCCGGCCGCGGAGCCGCCCAGGGGCTGTCCGAGGCGCGCCGCGCGGAGTTCCAGCAGCGGATGGCCGAGGTGAACCGGCGCTTCCCGCCGCCGCCTCGGGCCACGGTGGCGGAGTTCGTGGACCACATTGATTACGCGGTCAAGCTGATCGGCCTGGAGCATGTGGGGATCAGCTCCGATTTCGATGGCGGTGGCGGCGTGGAGGGGTGGAGCGATGCCACGGAAACATTCAATGTGACGTTGGAGCTGGTGCGGCGCGGATACACGGAAGAGCAGATCGGGAAGCTCTGGAGCGGCAACCTTCTGCGGGTCATGGAGGAGACCGAGCGGGTGGGGCGGCGGCTTCGCGGCGAGGGGGCGTGATCCAGGACTTCACCACAGAGCCACAGAGGGCACAGAGAACTCAGCGCACATGAGGGTGCGGTGTGCCTGGCAGGGCGATGGGGAGGGGCCCACCCCGCCCTCTTCGAAGATGGGGTTGGATCGCGAAGCCTTGGCCGGCGCGAGGCCCTCTGTATTCTCTGTGTCTCGGTGGTAGATTCTCTTTTCGCTCGTGGGAGTCACCCCCGCATCCGGCCCCGGCGACCCCGTCCCACGAAGACCGTGACGTTGTCGGTCCCTCCCGCCTCCAGCGCCTCGTCCACGAGGATGCGACACGCCTGCTCCGCCGACTCCATCGAGCCGAGCACCTCGGCGATCCGCTCATCCGACACATGCTTGGTGAGGCCGTCGGTACAGAGCATCACCACATCCTTTGGTTCGGAATCGAACCGCTGCACCACCGGATGTGACTCACCTCCCACGGCGCTGGAGAGGACGTGGGCGAAGGGACTCTTTTCGATGCGGTCGGGCGGCATGGCGCCGCTGTCCACCAGCTCCTGGGCGAGAGTCTGGTCCCGGGTGAGCTGGCGCAGGGTGCCGTCCCGCAGGAGATAGGCCCGACTGTCCCCGATGTGCAGCAGATAGAGCGAGGGCCAGACGCTGATGGCGATGGTGAGGGTGGTGGCGAGACCGGCAAGGTCGGGATGCTCATGGCCCCGAGCGATCACCGAGGCCTGGACTTCCTCCGCGACCTGGCGCAGGCCGCCGAGGAACGATTCGACCGACCCGGGGTCCGAGGCGTAATAACAGTTCATGGTCTGGGTGGCGTAGGTCGCCACCGTTTCCAGTGCGGCGCGGCTCGCTTCCTCGCCCCCCTTGGTCGATCCGACCCCGTCGGCCACCATGGCAAAGAGGGCGAGCCGCTCGCTCGGGATCTCCAGGAGTTCCGGGTGGGGGAGACTGGTGCCACGGACCCGCATCGCCTTGTGCAGCGAGCAGATCAGGAAATGATCCTGGTTGGTCTTGCGGCGTTTCCCCTGGTCGGTGAGACCGGCGACGTCGAGGTCGTCATCCTTGGCCTGGGGATGAGGGTGCCGGGCGGCGACAATGGGGTCGATCGGGGTCTGTGTAGACATGGAACTCCTCCTGCCCCGAAGGTCGCCACCCGGAACCGGTTCGGCAAGGTGAGGAGCCGGGACGATGTCCGGCTCCCCATGTTCCTCTTGGGTAGTGTCAGCCCTCGGAGGGAACCGGGCGCTGGATGGTAACCGGTTCGGTCAACCGTACCCGGAGCTTCTGGCCGCTGGGCAGGACGATCTGGTCTCCCTTGGTGACCACCGCCACCCCGGTGCCCAGCACCGCTCCGACCGCAGCCCCTTCGAGGGTTCCCGCTCCCGTGACGGCCCCGACCACCCCGCCGAGAATCGCCCCTCCGCCAATCTCGGCGACCGTCTCCTTCGTGTCACTCTTTCCCTTGAGGCGGAACGGCTCCGCCTGGATGGAATAGTCCTTTCCGCCCACCACGAGGGTGCTGAAGCGAATGGTCAGCTCGGGAGCCCCGCCCATCCGGCCACCGCCCTGGGTGTGGGTCACCTCACCCCGGACCCGGGTCCCCTCGGGGAGGAAGTGTCCGCCCCCGAGATCCATGGGCTCGGAGAGGGTCAGCCCGACGGGGGTACCGGTCTCCCCTCCCTCGGTGGTGATCCCCCGGTCCAGTGCCCCAACAATGGTTTCCCCGGTCGAAATCGTGACATCGACTTCGGAGGGTCCGCCGCCCGGTCCCCCTCCGGTCATGACGTTGGCGGCCACAACACCCACGACGGCGAGCGACAGAATGATGGCGATGATCTTCGCCTTGGACCCAGTTCCTGCGGTTTCTCCGGTACTCATGGTGCCTCCCTGAAAGAGGGATCAGTTTGATCCCTGACAATACGAAATCTCCGTTCAGCGCGCCAGATCAAAATCTGTACTGTATAATATTCGTACAGTGCAACATCCCCCGGCCAGGACCAATCGACCCGGGCCACGGGGTGATGGTAAATTAGTCACCTCATGACATCGGCACTCCTCTCCTTGATGATACTCCTCCCGCAGGACACCGGTTCCGTCTACCGAGGATCTGCCGGAGAAATTGGTGTCCGACCTCCACGGGTCGAGGCGACTGCGACAGTGGATGGTGTGCTCGACGAACCGGTCTGGCAGCGTGCCGCTCGCCTCACCGGCTTCTCGCAATTCCAACCGGTCGATGGGCGGCCCGCCGAGGAGGCGACAGAGGTTCTGGTGTGGTATGCCCCGGACGCGATCTGGTTCGGGATCCGGGCCACCGAGGTCCATGGGGACGTGGTCCGCGCCACGCGGGCCAATCGGGACAACATCGGGAGTGAGGACCATGTCCAGATTCTCCTCGACACCAACAATGACCGGCGCCTCGCCTTCCTGTTTGGCGTGAATGCGCTTGGCGTGCAGCAGGACGGAACCCGGAGTGACCAGTTCGGAGGGGGAGCGGGAGGTGGCTCGACCACGGGCGGGGGGATCGGGACCGGGAACTTCCTCGACGGCAACACCGATCTCAACCCCGATTTCATCTTCGAGTCGCAGGGGAGGGTGGTGGCGGACGGCTATGAGGTGGAGATTCGGATCCCGTTCAAGAGCCTCCGCTACCAGGAGGCCCAAGTCCAGACGTGGGGGATCCAAGTGTTGCGGCGGGTTCAGCACAGTGGATTTCAGGACACGTGGGCGCCCGCGGTGCGCGGCAACGCGAGTTTCCTCGGCCAGTCAGGAGTTCTGGAAGGGCTTCGGGACATCCGCCGCGGCCTGCTGCTGGAGATCACCCCCACCTCCACCGCCCGGGCTGACGGTGCTCCGAACGGTCAGGGTGGTTACGACTACGACGCCGCCCAGGAGTTCAGCGGTGACGTTCGGTGGGGGATCCGCCAGAGTCTCACCCTCAATGCCACGGCCAACCCCGACTTTTCCCAGGTGGAGGCGGATGTGGGACAGGTGGTCCTGAACGAACGGTTCGCGCTCTTCTTTCCCGACAAGCGACCGTTCTTTCTGGACGGATTGGAACTGTTCGACACCCCGAACCGGTTGATTCACACCCGCCGGGTGGTGAATCCGGACGTCGGGGTGAAGGTGGCGGGGAAGCTGGGCCGGACCAACATTGCGGCGCTCACGGCGATCGATAGCGATGGACAGTCGTGGAACGGGAACTCCACGCCGGTGTTCGGCATCGTCCGACTGCGGAGCGACATCGGGCGCAACTCGACGCTGGGAGGGATCACCACCGTGCGGGAGGATGGGCCGGACCACTCGCGGCTCGTGGGGGGTGACGTCCGCCTCTACCATGACGATCTCTATTTCGTCGAGGTGCAGGCGGTGCAGGCGTGGACCGACAGCGCCGGCGTGTCGAGCAACGGGCCTCTGTTCGATGTCACCTGGGACCGGACCGGCCGGTCGTGGGGTTTCAACCATTCCTTCAAGGCGATCGCGCCGGGATTCCGGGCGGCGTCGGGGTTCGTGAACCGCACCGGGTTTCTGGAGGGGCGGTTTTCCAACCGGCTCACCGGCTACGGGGGACCGGACGCCCTGGTGCAGACCTATGGTGCCTTCATCACGATCAGCCGGCTCTGGGATTACGACTCCCCGGGCGACGGCACGATCGAAGGGGGAGAGTCGGTCTCTCCTTCGATGACGCTGCGGGGTGGCTGGCAGCTCGGGGGCTCCCTCTCCCGGAACTTCTTCTCCTTCGAGCCAGAGGACTTTACAGGGGTGACGGTACTCCGGAACGGCATCGAGGTTCCCTTCACGGTTCCCGGGGAAGAACGGAACCAGTGGGGCGGGTCGCTCCGGGTTACGACTCCCACCTTTCGGCAGTTCACCGCCACCGCCAACGTATCCCTCGGGCGGACGCCGATCTTCCGGGAAGCGGCGCCGGGCCGGAGCAGCCGAGTGGATGTGGTGGTGGACCTCCGGCCGACGAGCGCCCTCCGCGGGGCGCTGCAGTTCACCCGACTCACCCTCGATCGACGCACCGACGGGAGCCGGTTCTCCACCGAGACCATCCCGCGGCTCAAGTTGGAGTACCAGATGACGCGGTCGGTGTTTGTGCGTTTCATCGGCCAGTACACCGCGCAGTCCCGCTCGGCGCTCCGGGACCGGGATGGCAACCCGATCCTGGTGGGCGGGGTGGCGGACACGGGAAGTGTCAATAACGAGTTCCGGGTGGACTGGCTCTTCAGCTACCGTCCGACCCCCGGCACGCTCCTGACGCTGGGGTACGGGGCGACGCTGGAGGAGGCGCAGGAGTTCCGGTTCCGGGATCTGCAGCGGACCCGGGACGGGTTCTTCGGGAAGGTGAGCTACCTTTTCAGGATGTAGAAGCAGAAGGGGCACGGCGGCGGCATGCCTGTACCTCAGGTGGGTGCGCCGCTTGCGGGGCACCGGTGGGGAGGGTGGTACGAACCGCAGCGACCCCGGATCCCGGTCAGGAAACCGGCCGTCGTTGCAGCCGGTCATGCTATGGCGTCAAGTACCCCCCCCCCCCCCCCCGTCGAGCAGCCGGTCGAGAATACCACGTTGGGCGAGGATGGCCATGAGGTGCGCCGGGGTTTCGGCGCCGAAATGATGCCGGATGTTGTCGATCGTTTCCTGGACGGTGCCGCGACGGATCCCCAGATCCGCAGCGATCTGTTTGACGAGGCGGCCGCGGAGGACATGCCGAAGGATTTCGCAGCGGCGCGGCGTCAGGTACGGGTCGATCTCCGTCGGCATCGTCTCCTCCACTCGGCACAGTTACGAATCTGATTTCCTCATAACGAACCAGAGACCGCCGGCCTGGCGGTTCAGGCAATCCTTCATACGGTAGCAACACAGCGAAGAGGTGTCAACGCCGGTACGTGACAGGTCGGGTTACCTGATGGAAGTCCTGGGAGGAGAGGCGCGACCGCGGTGCAAGGTATGTGCCACCAAGGGCTAGTGGGTATCCCATCAAATATCGGGTTGCTGGGCAGGGTGGAAAACCGTAACATGTGCGCCGTCGGTAGGGACCGTGGCGACCGCTTGCCGGGGGAACCCGAGAGGAGCGAGATGTGGAATAATGAGGACGTTCAACCTTGGCGATATCGCCACAGCAGTCCTGGTGCTCTGTGCCTTGACCATGACAGGTTTGCTTGTCCGCCGCGAGTTCGTAAGACCGGCCTCGGGGCGCCCCCTCGGCAATCTGGGGGTTCAGAAGGATTGGGAGCAATACGCCAATTCGGAGGACACCATAGGCGTTCGCGGTGCACCTGTGACGATCGTTGAATTCGGGGACTATGAGTGTCCCGCATGCCGAGTCTTGCACAACCACCTGGACTCGCTGCAGTCACTGGGTGTGGCGTTCCAGGTTGTGTACAGGCACTTTCCGCTGAAAATCCATCGCTTTGCGATCCCCGCGGCACGAGCCAGCCGGTGCGCCGCGGACCAGGGAAGGTTCGAAGGCATGCACAAGGCCCTTTACGAGCACGCCGACTCACTCGGCTTGGTTTCGTGGTGGTGGTATGCCCGCACTGCGGGTGTCGGCGACTCGATGGCCTTCGAGGTGTGCCTTCGTTCCGCGGAGGCTGGCCGGGCGCTGGCTCGCGATACGCTGGATGGACAGAGGCTCGGCATCACTGGCACACCCACCACGATCCTGATCGGCTCGCTCCGAGTCAATGGGGTTCCACCGTTTGATTCGCTGAGGGCGTACATCGCGCGCGCAGGGCAAGCCGATAGCTGAGTCCACTACGAATGGAGTACAGTTCTCGCGAAAGACAAATGGTTTTAGGCACTCACACCAACACCGTAACCGAGGAGGGGAGTATGCACTTCAGGAAGCAGGATGTGTTACTCGCGGGCTACATCGTGGTTGCGGGCGCGCTGTTGTCGGCCGCCCCGGCACAAGCAGAGGTGGATGAACAGTGTTTCGATTCGTGGTTTGAGTGTTTGGATGCTCTTTCGCAGACGCCGTGTTCGGGTCACCCTGCCTGTCCCCCCGGTGGTCCCGGCACTCCTTGCGACGCAACGCAGTACCGGATCGCATGCTGGGCGGACATGTAGAGAGATCGGGTCGTAATGGCTCCGATTGACTGTGTCGAATGAGACTTCGACCGGGCGGGATGGTGGCTCACACGGACGAGGGAAAGATCCTTTGCGCCAAGGATACGCACACCACCCCTGAGGCGGTGTGGGGGTGGCGTGCGTCGCGCGGTTGGGGTCGCCCTCCTATATCAGCAGGGAGCGGCTTCATGCCATGGGTGTGATTGTAAGGCTTTGAAACGACTACTCTGCTTCTCAAAGGACCGCCCCATCAACTCCACGGCGACGGGCAGGTGGATCCTTGTGCTCGTGCTGGCTGCCATCGCGGGATGTCGAGCGGAGCCGGGGCCGTATGCTATGACGGTGGGCGACAGCACGGGTATCGTGCTGATCGACCACGGTCCGGAACTTCCGGCGGGTATCGAGTACTGGTCCATCGAGCCGACACCTGTTCTAGATATCGGGAACGCCGAAGGTGACGAGGCCTACCTGTTTACGAGGATTGTGCAGGCGAGCAGCTTGCCGGGAGGTGATCTGGTTGTCGCTGACCGGGAGACGCGTGACTTTCGGATATTCGACTCGACGGGACGCCTCGTCAGGCGCTTTGGGAGAAAGGGGAAGGGGCCTGGTGAGTTTCAGACTCTGGCCTGGGTCGGCGTCGATCAGGCCGGGGGCATGGCAGCATACGACTTCTCGCTGCGTCGCCTCTCCCGCTTCTCCAATGATGGGGTACTGCAGGAGGAACTCTCGCTTCGGTCGCTGCAGGTGGGATCTGTGCTTGGCCAGTTTGAGGACGGCTCCATCCTGTCTCGCCGGATCATTCTCCCCAATGAAACCGATCTTGGGAAACTCAGCACCGGTCTCGTGAGGGACTCAGTCGCCCTATCCTTGATTTCTCCTGACGGCTCGTCGAGCACACCAGTTGGGCGCTTTCCCGGAGCTCAATCAGTTAGGGTAATCGTGAATAGAAGCATTGCCGTGCCTCCGGCACCCTTCGGTCTCCAGACAATAATCGCGGTGGCCGACACAGTCTTTTACGTGAGCACGCAGGATTCCTACGAGATCCGCGCCTATCTCAAGAACGGTCGCCTCCAGAGAATCATCAGGAGGCGCGTGGAGCCGGTGACAGTCTCGGTCACCTCGAGAGAAGCATGGCAACGGCAGCACGATGAACGCCTCGAACGATTGCGCGCCGGGCCACCGGTCCCGCCTGAGGTATGGATGGCGGCGGAGTACTCGACCCTTCCCGAGGCCTTTCCAGCCCATGGGGATCTCCACATTGATCAATTGGGGAATATCTGGGTCGAGAACTACCGCCCCTTTCCCGCGGAGGACACCCTCGCCACATGGCTCGTGTTGAACCCGGAGGGGGCCATCATCGCGACCGCGGAGTTGCCCAACGTGCAGATCACCGAGATCGGGACCGATCGGGTTGTCGGGGTCTGGCGTGACGAGGATGACGTGCTGCACGTGCGGGTCTATCGGCTGGTCAAGCATCGCCCGTAGGCAGACTTTTCTCGTCGCCCCGCCACTATGCGCAGCGCATGTGCGCCGTGGGTGCACGCGGAGGAGACGGGTGCCCGTCCCTCGGGGAAGATGGACATGGAGACACAGGATGAACAGGATTCGTACGTGCGACAACTCGTCCCCGGCCCGCTGGGATCGCACGCTTCACAAGAAAAAGGCCCGTAAGGATCGATAAACACAGAGTATGTGTGATTGATCGACATCCTGTTCATCCTGCCCATCCATGTAAAAACAGTACACCAGGGTCTGAAGGTCCCCAGGGTGGAGGACTGTAGCCCGGATTGGGGCCGGATGACAAGGCAGGGGGGAGGGCGGACGAAACGTCGAGGCTCCTCCGGCCGTAAGGGAGAGAGAAGCCCTTGGCCTCTCCCCCCTGTGGAGCTGAACCCGATGCGACCGATCACCCCCACCGCCTTTGCGACGTGCGCCCTCCTTCCCCTCATGGCAGCGCCGGTGGCCGCCCAGGGATTCCGCTGGCCGGAGGAACCGAAGAACATCCAGGTCCTCCCTGCGGAGGCGAAGGGCCAGGTTCTCGGCCAGATCATGCGGGGGTACACGCAGGCGCTCGGCGTACGCTGCGAGTTCTGCCACGTGGGGGAGGGTGGAAACCTCGCCAACTTTGATTTCGAGTCGGACGACAAACCCGCCAAGGAAAAAGCCCGGATCATGTACGAGATGGTGGACGCGATCAACCGCACCCACCTGGAAAAGCTCACCGAGCTCGGCGTCCCCGCGTCGAGCCGCGTGGAGGTCACCTGTGTCACCTGCCACCGGGGCAACACCAGACCGGTGATGCTGGGAGACGTGCTGGCCGCGACCATCGACAGCGCCGGGGTGGACCGGGCGGTGACGCAGTACCGCCAACTTCGGGACCGGTCGTACGGCGGGTTCACTTGGGACTTCTCGACTCGGACTCTGGCCGAGCTCTCGCAGCGGCTGGCGGGCGAGGGGAAGTCGGCCGCGGCGATCCGGATGGCGCAGCTCGAGCTGGAGGCGAACGGGGAGTCGGTGCAGGGCCTCCTGGCCCTCGGCTCGGCCCAGTCCCAGGCCGGAAACCGTGCGGAAGGGATCGCGGCGATGGAGCGGGCGCTGGCCCTGGCGCCGGAACAGCAGAAGGGGTTCATCCGGCAGCAGATCGAACGGTTGCGCCAGCAGCCCTGATGGGTCTCCTCTCCCGCGTGCGGGCGGGGAGTTCCATCGCTCTCCGCCCTGCTTTGCGGAGAGATCGCGGATCCCGGCCTGACGCACGATGGTTGCCGGGACTCCCGCCGCGTGGTGGGCTCCGTGTCGTGTCGCGTCCCTGACAGATGCCCTTCTCGACCGTCCGGGTTTGATACAGGACTCCTGATCATAGCTATAATTAATATCTCTGACCGTGCCCGAGGGAGCCGCATGGTGTTGATGCGTCTGGTGGGCGGGTGGACGGGCAGGACTGATCGCAAATGCCATTGTACTGGAGAGGACTCTTGAAGGCGGGAACGAGATGATACAGCCTGACAATCTCCCGATAGAAGCCCTCCACCTGTCCCCCCGGTGTCTTAATGCCATCAAGAAGGCCGACCTCGAGACGGTGGGTGACGTTCTTCGATATCACAAGCTCGGCTGGGTGCGCGGACTTCGCAATATCGGCACCAAGGGACAGGCCGAGATCGGCCGAGCCGTTTCCGCCTTCAGGGCTGGCAGACATGCGCCGACAGTAGTGGAAGAGATCGGACCGGACTCACGGTCCGTAGACATTCATGGAGACGACCCACCCCCCAGGCCCGACGACCGCACGGCGGCCATCGAGGCGCTCCCGATCTCAGTTCTGCTGCTGGAGGAGCGCTCGCGGAGAGTGCTTGAACGCGGACAGATCACGACCGTTGGACAGGTGCTGGACGGCGAGCGTGCAGGCTGGCTTCCGTGTGTCCATGGGCTCGGTGAGCGCGGGATAGCCGACATTCACGAAGCACTGCGATCTCTGCTCGGGAAGGCCGCCGATTTGCCCCCCGAGGCGATACGCGAACTGGGTGATCCTCGCGCTCCCCTGGTGGAGGTGGGAGATCGTGTGCCGGTCGATCTCCCGGCTCTTTTTCCCGCCATCCTCGAAAGAATGTGGGGCACCCTGGGTAACGACCGGGATCGAGAGATCTTTCACCGGCGCTACGGGCTTTCGGGCGGCACCCCGTGTTCTTTTGAGGACATCGGCCTCCACCTCGGCATTGTGAGGGAGCGGGTACGACAACTGCACGAGAGGCTACTCGGCAGACTGCGGCAGGTGCTTCTCGGAAGGCATGTGTCTCGCGAGTTCCATACCCCTGCGGTTCTGGTGGAGGAAACCGATCAGTTTCTTGCGTACCTCACCGACGTGTCCTTCCGTCCCGAAAGCGACATCAGGGCATATTTCGAGCGGCGTTACGGGCACCGTGTGACTCCGGCGGGCGCCCGATACCTGCCGCTTCTGATGATGGCGTTGGGCTCTTCCTCGACCGAGCTTCGGGCGCTTGGCACGCGGTCACAGGACCGGCGGGTGTGGCACGCTCCCGGTTACCATAGACGGAAGCCTCTCGCCAGGATCGTGGAGTCCGCGCGGTCCGTGATCCGGAAAAATCCACGAGGTGTATCCCTCCAGCAGATAATGGCCCAGGTGGAAAAGGATGATGTTGGATATGTCAGTGCCGACGATCTTCGACAGCTCCTCGCTCTGCTGCCCGAAGCGGAAATCACCCCCCGCGGAGAGTACCGGTTGGCGCTCCAAGGCCGGCCCGCCCTGGCACGCAGGGCGGACGGAGTCGTTGTGGAAGTGGGCAAACCACCGCAACACCGCGGGATCACCCGACGGACCAAACCGGCACAGGTCACGAACGGACCGAATGGACTATCGGAGGACGTCGCCACGCGGGTCCGGGGAAAGGCTTCTTCGCATCACTCCACGCGCCGGGGGTCCCACGACCATCGCCCGCGGAACCGTCCGGATGTGCGGGATTGAATGACATCCTGCTCATGCCGGTTCCATCCACGTCGGAGACGGTGAATCGCGATCGGTTTATGATTGAGGGATGACCACCGTCTCCCATCTCTTCAGTCCGATCGAGTTCCGCGATGTCCGCCTCCGGAACCGGATCGTCGTCTCCCCCATGTGCCAATACTCCAGCGTGGACGGCTTCGCCTCCGATTGGCACCTGGTCCACCTCGGAAGCCGGGCCATCGGCGGGGCCGGTGCCGTGATCACCGAAGCCACAGCGGTGCTTCCCGAGGGGCGGATCAGTCCCGACGACCTCGGACTCTGGAAGGACGAGCACGTCGAGGGGCTCCGCCGAGCACTTCGATTCGTGGAGGAGGCCGGCGCGGTGCCGGGTGTGCAACTGGCCCACGCCGGACGCAAGGCGAGTTCCAGTGCCCCGTGGAAGGGTGCGGTTCCTCTGGACCCGCAGGCCGGGGGATGGCGACCGATCGTCGGCCCGAGTGCGATCCCCTTTCGCGAGGGACATCCGGTGCCGGAACCCCTCGATACGGCGGGGATCGACCGGGTGGTACGCGCCTTTTCCGACGCCGCTCGGCGCGCCCACGATGCCGGAGCTCGGCTCCTCGAGATCCATGCCGCCCATGGATACCTCCTGCACTCCTTCCTCTCTCCCTTGTCCAACCAGCGCGACGACGGATACGGAGGATCGTTCGAGAACCGCACCCGTCTCCTGCGTGACGTTCTGACCGCGGTGCGTGAGGTGTGGCCCGCGGACTACCCGGTGTTCGTGCGGCTCTCCGCCAGCGATTGGACCGAGGATGGGTGGACCATCGAGGACTCGGTGCGCCTGGCGCGCGAACTCGCTTCACTCGGCGTTGATCTGGTGGACTGTTCCTCCGGTGGGGTCATCCCCGGGGTCTCCATCCCGGTGGGACCGGGGTATCAGGTCGAACTGGCGAGCCGCGTGCGCCGGGAGGCGGGGGTGCCCACCGGCGCCGTGGGTCTCATCACCACGGCCTCCCAGGCCGACCAGATCATCAGAAACGGGCAGGCGGACCTGGTGTTCCTGGCCCGTGCCCTCCTGCGGGATCCCTACTGGCCCCTCTCGGCTGCGCAGGAGCTGGGTCATCCCGCACCGATTCCCTCACAGTATCTTCGGGCCCATCCAGCTGCAGGGAAGTGACCCTCCGGCGGAAGGGTCGTCACCGGCAACGGGAACGGGGTACAATTCAGGCATGGATTCCGACGTGGTGGTCATTGGCTGGTACGGGCTTCCGGCGGAGGCGGAGATGGACGCCTCGGTGCTGGAGGCCCACGGCATTCCATCCATGATCATGACGGATGACGCCGGAGGGATGCTGCCCAGCCTCCAACTGCTGGCCGAGACCCGTCTCGCGGTCAGGGCGAGTGATGCGGAGGAGGCGCGGCGGATTCTGGGGATGGAGTGAACGCACCCCTGGCACCGCTACGCGTCATCCTTCCGTCGTCCCGACCTCGAAGCCCGTCAGGCCGGAGGGCGGTTCACGAACCGCCCCTACACCATCACTTTACCGCCCTGGCCAGGGCGGTTCACGAACCGCCCCTACTAGAAACTCCGGAGAATCGACGCCTGCGAGAAGGGGCCGTTCAGCACGCACGCCACGTTGCTGGACGCGAGCGCCACCTCGAAGAGTTTTTCCCCGCCATTCGAAAGCGCCCCGGCTGCCGCCCCGGCACCGGCGCCAATGATCGTTCCCTTCCGGCCGCCGAAGATGCTGCCGAGTATTCCCCCGATGACCGCGCCGGTTCCGGCGCGAGTGGCGGTGCTGGGTCCGGTCCGGCCGGCATCCCGAACCTCGACCGGGAGGTTCTGGGTGACGGCGTCGATCGGGTGGGATTCTCCGTTCACGACGATACTGTTGAACGTGAGCTCGATCCGTCCGCCTCGGCCCTGACTGTCGGGCTGGCGGAGGTCCGAGATCCGTCCCAGAATGAGACTCCCGGCGGGGATGATGACCTGACCATTCTCGTCCGTCACATCCGACGCGACCCGTCCGGTCACGGCGTCGCCGGGGCGGTTGATGCGCGACGAGATGTTGGTGGCCACCTGCACGTTGAAGCTGGTTCCGGCCTTGGCCGTGGGCAGGGGGGCCGGGGCATCGGCTGGTGTCTCGGCGAGGACCGGATCGGGGAGTTCCGGGATCGGAACGGGTGCCAGGAGCGGCTCCGGCTCGGGTTCCGGCTCGGGCTCCGGGGTCGGAACCGGCGGGGGGGTGACCTTGGGAGCCGGTGGCCTGGCCGGTGGCGCCGCTTGGGGCGAGGGTTCGGCCGGGGGGGCCCCTGCCAGGTCATTCAGGTCATAGAGGGGCTCAGCCTGCACCAACTGGAGGTCCCGGGTCAACGAATCGTCCGGCACTGCCTGGTCTCCGGACTGGCAGGCCGCAGCTGCCGCGACGACGAGAAGGGCCGCGGCGATGCGGAACGGGGCGGATGAGCGGGTCATGAGGGTCCTCCATGGCGCTGATGATGGTTCCCAGTTGGGTCGAGATTCCTGCCTCGTGGGAGTGTGACTACCAAGCATACGACGACAGACGCGCGATTGGATTCACATGTCACCTGGGATCGGTCAGGTGGCTGACACAGGAGTGTTCAGGTTTCAAATTCCGGTTCTTCTCCAATTTCCGTGCGAACGGCATGGCCGAAGCGCGGTAGACCTGACCGCCAGGAGACGCTGGATCGGCTCCCCTGCCCAGGAGAAAACATCCTGTCAATTCTGTTCATCCTGTCAGAAAAGCCCCCTCACCAGGGATCGCGAAATGGCTCCACCCCCGTGCGCGTCCGATTGGGATCCCTTCGTGGGCTCCAAGCGCCGTTGCGCCCCTGCGTCCTGGCGCCTTTGCGTTGAGGCAGTTCCATGTGCATCGAGACCCGGACGACGGGAAGTACACCGGGAACCTCCTCAGATCCCTCGCTTCACTCGGGATGACGAGTGAACAGAGATCACCTAAACTGGAGAAGAACCCAAATTCCAGGGCGGCAGTGGGCCGACCCGACTGAACCCTGAAAACTGAATACTGAAAACTGTTACCTTTGGCCCCATGAAAGAGGCATTCTCCCAATGGCGCCCGCACCCCTGGCACGGACTTGATGTCGGGCGGGAGCCTCCCGTCTTCGTCAACGCCTACATCGAAATCACTCCGTTCGACCTGATCAAGTACGAGATCGACAAGGGGAGCGGATATCTGAGGGTGGATCGTCCGCAGCGCACCTCGTCGCAGCCGCCCGCCCTCTACGGATTCATTCCCCGAACCTGGTGCGGGCCGACCGTGGCGGCTCTCTGCCCCGGTGCCCAGCGGGGGGACCACGACCCGCTCGACATCTGCGTCATCAGCGAGCGCCCCATCACGCGGGCCGAACTGATCGTGCCGGCGAGGGTCGTGGGAGGGATCCAGCTCCTCGACCGGGGGGAAGCCGACGACAAGATCATCGCGGTGTTGGAGGGAGACTACGTGTGGCACGGCGTGCAGGAGGTCGCCGACCTTCCCCAGGTTCTGGTGGAGCGGATCGAGCATTACTTCGCCACCTACAAGCTGGTGCCGGGGCAGGAGGCCAACATCCAGGTACAGGAGGTGTATGGACTCTCGCACGCGCGGCGGGTGGTGGAGGCCGCGATCGCGGACTATGCGGGAATGGGGTGAACAATGAACAATGAACAATGAACAGTGAACAATGAACAATGAACAATGAACAGTGAACAATGAACAATGAACAGTGAACAATGAACAATGAACAGTGAACAGTGAACAGTGAAGAATGAACGGCTGACCCTTTCGTGCTTTTCGTGTCTTTCGTGGTTCCTGTGGTTCTGCCGGCGGGCAGCGATCCGGCGGAGGGGGTTCAACCACGGGGAGGCGCTCCGCCTCGCTATCCAGCGGGATTCCCTCCGTGTGGTCCCCATCCCTTTGATGGATTGCTTCCGCGGCCCGAGCGCCCAACATTGCACGGTGGCTGGTCCTGCAGTGTAGCGGCACTCGGCGGTGGGTCGACATGCCCTGCCTGAACCGCGATCACCGACGATCTTCTGGATGGCTAATTGCCTGGGTGATCGGTTCGCCCGCAAGTGGAGTCGACGATGAATCATGACGGCGGGTGGATGAATGGCTGGATGGGAGGCGGAATGTGGCTGTGGACGGTGATCGGCGTGCTTCTGGTGGTCTTCCTGGTTGTCGCAATCAGCAGGATGTCCAAGCGGTAATCGTTCGCCCCCGCCGGACGGGAAGGGACCTGCACCATGAGCGCTGACACTCAGCACACCCACGATCCCGGCAGCCGCTCTCATGAGGCCCACGACGCGAGCCGGGGCCATGACAAGCACGAGGGCCACAGTCCGCAGATGTTCCGCGACAAGTTCTGGCTCTCACTGCTGTTCACCCTCCCCGTGGTTTTCTGGTCGGCCCACATCCAGGACCTTGTGGGCTACGAGGCCCCCGAGTTTCCCGGGTCGGCCTGGGTTCCCCCGGTGCTGGGCACGGTGGTGTTTCTGTATGGAGGATTGGTCTTTCTCCGGGGAGCCTGGCGGGAGCTGAGGGACCGCCTGCCGGGGATGATGACGCTGATCTCCCTCGCTATCGTCGTGGCCTTCGTTTTTTCCTGGGTGGTGCAGCTCGGGCTGATCGACGCGAACGCCCTCTGGTGGGAGCTCGCGTCCCTGGTCACCGTCATGCTCCTGGGGCATTGGATCGAGATGCGCTCCATCTCCCAGGCCCAGGGCGCACTCAAGGAACTGGCGAAGCTCCTTCCGGACATGGCGACCCGCGGCACCGACAGTGGGGAGGAAACGGTGCCGGTGAGCGAACTGAAGGATGGAGATCTGGTGCTGGTCCGTCCCGGTGAGAGTGTGCCGGCGGACGGAGTGGTCCGGAAGGGGGAGAGCGACCTCGACGAGGCGATGATCACGGGCGAGTCGAGGCCGGTGAGGAAGACCGAGGGCGACGAGGTCATCGCCGCGACCATCAACGGCGAGGGCGCCCTGCGCGTGGAGGTCACGGGGACGGGGGAGCACACCAAGCTCTCGGGCATCATGCGGCTCGTGGCCGACGCCCAGACCTCCAAATCCCGAACGCAGCACCTGGCCGACCGTGCGGCCCGGATCCTGACCGGCGTTGCCATCGTCGCCGCAGTCATCACCCTTGTCGCCTGGCAGATCGTGGGCGCCCGCCTCGACCCTCGTCCGCGTGGTGACGGTTCTGGTCATCGCCTGCCCCCACGCCCTCGGTCTCGCCGTGCCCCTCGTGGTGGCCATTTCCACCACACTTGGCGCCCGCAACGGCCTCCTGGTGCGGGATCGGCGGGGTCTGGAAGAGGCCAGGAACCTGAACACCGTGATCTTCGACAAGACCGGCACCCTCACCCTCGGCGAGTTCCGGGTGGTGGAGATGGTCGTGACGGAGGGCATTCCCGAGGAGGAGGCGCTCCGGATCGCGGCGGGTGTCGAGTCGGAATCGCAGCATCCCATTGCACGGGGGATCGTGAAGACGGCGGAGGACCGGGAACTCACCGTCCCCTCCGTCGAGGGCTTCCGGGCCATCACCGGCAAGGGAGTGGCCGCCTCGGTGGATGGGACCGACCGTGTGGGGAGTGATCTTCAACAATCCTTCGGCGTGCACCGCGGGTTCCCCCGGCGTGAGTTCCTGTGATGAGCCCGATCTGGAAAAGCCGGATGTCGCGCCGAGCGTGGTGTGGCTCGGCAGCGGGATCGCGAGCGGTGGTTCGACCCGGTACACCGGCCATGTCATGGCGGGGGATGCGTCGGGAGACATCCTTTCCCTGTTTGACCTTCCGTCAGGCCCGGGCCTCCTGAACCCCGCCGGGGCCGAGATTCACGTGATTCTGCGCACCCATGGCCAGCCGATCCACGGCAAGCTGCGGTCCCAACGCAAGACATTCCTGGGGGGTGCGTGAGCCGGTTGCGGTCCGTGCCCAGCCTCTGAGAAAAGTGGCCCATGCCTGGTAGTAGGGAACCTCATGCCGTTCGCACAGCGCGATGGCCGCCTCCGCGGCCTGGAGGGTTTCCGGAATGTCCCGGCGGAACTGGCGGAGCATCGCATGGTAGGCCAGTGCAACCCCCTGCTGCAGCGGGTTACCTCCCGAGTCAGCCACTGCAAGCATCACCCTGCTTTCGGACAGGGCACGGTCACAGTACCCGGTATGCCACGACACATGAGATCCGTAAGCGTGGTGGAGCACCGCCATGACCTGGCCCATCGTCCCCATGGTCCCGAGCTGAGCAGTATCGATCTCACTCTGGATCGCTGCTGTTTCGGCGAAGTGACCCGCGTGGAACGTGTTCAGGGCTATCTCCTGCTGCGTTACCGTACGCCAGTCGGAGCGGTCCTTTTCCTCCGCCAAGATCCACATGTGATGAGCCGTCTCCGTGGCCTCCCGAAACTCTCCCCGTACCTGATGAAAGTCCTGAAGACCCCAGAGCCCGTTGAACCGGTGATCTCCGTGATCGACCTCACTGCCGCTCATGGCCGCCTCCCGAAATGCCTGCCCGGTTTCCGGCGCCGCCCAGCCCCGCAGGGAAACCAGGGCGCGGCCCAGCAACACGTGGAGCCGGGCCCGCCGCGAGGTCTCGTCGTGATCGGCGGGGAGGGTTGAGCTGAGCTGGAGGGCGCGCCGAGCGTGACCGATCGCTTCCCGCTCTGCGAACCGTCTCCGCGCATCCTCGGCCGCGCGCTCGTAGAACGCGACCGCCTGCTCGGTCATGCTGGCGTGCTCCCAGTGGGCCGCCACCTGGCTCGCGATGGTCTCCAGGGTCGAGCCGCGAAGGGCGGTCAACGCCTCGGCCACGCGGCGATTGATCTGCCTCCTCCGCGCCGGGGAAATCCCCGCCAGGGTCACACTCCGGATCTTGTCGTGAGTGAAGTCGTAGCGCCCTCCCTCCGTTTCACACACGATGCGACGACGCCAGAGCTCATCGAGAGCGTCGACAAGTTCATCCTCGGGGCAGGCACTGGCACGGGCGAGGACATCGAGGGGACACGACCGCCCGATCACCGCGACACAGTGCGCGACCTCGCGGGCCTTGGAGGAGATCCTTCCCAGGCGATGAGCGATGACGTTCTGGACCGGTACCGGCGTCGGCAGCGGATGGTCGGGATCCTCCCCCGCCGGGCCGTCGAGCACGCCGGAACGGAGGGTTTCCACGATGAAGAGGGGGTTGCCCTCTGTTTCGCGATGGAGACGGTGGACCAGGGAGTCCCCGATATCCTCGGCGCACAGACGGCGGGCCAGCGTGGAGGTGGACTCGAGGTCGAGCGGCTCCAGGGCGACCCGTGTCATCTGGGCACGGGCCTCGAGTTCCAGCAGGAGCTGGTTGACGGGTTCGGAATCGGGTGAGGCTTCCGTTCTCATCGTCGCGAGGAAAAGGACGGGGAGGGTCACCGAGGAGCGCAGGAAGCGTCCGATCCACTCCAGGGTCCCGGAGTCGGTCCACTGGATGTCGTCGAGGAGGAGCACCAGGGGTGGTGGAGCGGCCAGGAGGGCGCGATCCACCGCCTCCAGAAAGTTTCGCCGTCCCCAGCCCGTCCCCAGGGAACCCGCGCTCGGCAGGTCGGACCGCTCCGCGCGAAGTTCGGGGAGGATCCGGGCCAACTCCCCCAACCAGACCGCGTCGAGTGTTCGCACTCCATCGCGCAACACCGGACTTCGCAGCCATCCCACGACCGGCCCCCAGGCCAGACGACCCTCGGCCTCGTGTGACCGGCTCCGGACACAGGGAATGCCGCCCGCCATGGTGAGGGAGAGGAACTCCTCCGCGAGCCGGGTCTTGCCGATCCCGGGGTCTCCGGTAATGAGAACTAGGTGTGGCGCACCGCGACAGGTCCGGTGCCAGCAGTTCTCGATCTGTGCCAGGGCCCGCTCGCGACCCACGAGTGGGTGTTCGGATCCGCCGGGAAGAGAGCCGGCTGGGGCCGGAGCGGTGTCTCCCGAACCGGCCCGCTCCACGCGCCGGTAAATGGACCGGATCCCGGGGCCCGGCTCGACATGAAGTTCGCGTGCCAGGGTGGAGCGGCATTGATGAAACACCCGGAAGACGGCGGCATGATCGCCCCTCGCCTCGTGGAGCCGCATGAGGGCCATGTATCCCTGTTCGCGGAGAGGATTGCGCTGGACCAGTTGCGTGGCATAATGAATCGCCTCGGGGATCGCCTCCTGCTGGGTGAGGAACTGCACCAGACGCTCCAGGCACCCGAGATAGAGGTTTCGAAGGCGGATGCGGTCGGGCTCCACCCATGGCTCGTAACAGGCGGGATGGAGATCTCCGTGGTACAGGCGCACCGCACTCTCCAGGTGTTTGACCGCGTTGGAGATCATGCCCTCGCGCTCGGCCACGCGCGCCCCCTCCAGATGATCCTCGAAACGGGCCACATCCAGCGAAATCACCCCGCTGTGGGCCCAACGGACTTCCTGGGCATCGATGTGCAGGAGTCGGTCGGCATCGGGGAGCGCGTGCCGGAGGTCATGCAGCAGGTGGCGCAGGTTGGTCCGGGCCTGTCGTTCGGGGGTGTCAGGCCAGAGGAGGAAGGCGAGGTGCTGACGAGACTGCGGGCCATTCCGGTTGAGCAGGAGATGGACGAGCAGACCCTGCGCCCGGGGGCTCCGGATACCCTCCACCGGCTTTCCCCCCGAGGCGAGGCGGAAACCGCCGAGCAGGCCGACCTCGAGCAGAGGATGAACCTCGGTGGAATTCACCAGCGGACCCTTCTTGTCGGGTAGCTTACAACTGATGATACCGCCCGAACCGGATTGGGGCCAGACCCCGGGGTCACCCCCCGTCACGGGCAGTTCTTTTCTGACAGGATGAGCAGGATGGCCCACCGTTGAAGTTCGAAGCTCGAAGTTCGAAGTTTGCTGACTCCCGGGATGGCACTGGATCGGTTCCCCTGGACCGGAACCAGATCCCGTCAATCCTGTTCATCCTGTCAAATACGCACCAGTGGAGGGCTGGGACGGGGACCAATCGGGTGAAACAGGCGAGATGCTGGTGATACCTGTCCGGTGAGGATCACGGTAGGTTTGGCTGAAACCGCGGGTACGTTCCCGGGGATCGAGCATGATGAAAGGGACTGGCATGCGAATCATTCCGCTGCTTCTCGGCACTATCCTCGCGGTTGCGGCACCGGGCGTGGCGCAGGGACCTCCGGCGGGGCGTGGGGGAACATCTCGTGAGATCCAAGTTGAGCCAGGTCAGACGTGCCCGCCCGGGACCACCGAGATCCGGCCCCACCGCTGCCAGGCGCCGGTGCTCCGGCCACCGAGCATTGTGGACTACCGCCCCCGGTCCACGCTCGTCGTGCCGGACCATCCCGTGCCCCGCGCCCGGTTTCCCGCCATCGACTTTCACGGTCACCCCCGGGGCCTGGTCAATTCCCCGGAATCCCTGGAGGCACTGGGCCGTTCGATGGACAGCCTGAACCTCGGCATGATGGTGGTGGCCGAAAACCTCTCGGGAGAGCGGCTGCGTCGGGTGCTCGACCTGGTGCGGAATTCCGCGACCATGCGAGACCGAGTCCGGGTACTGGCGGGTGTGGACTTTTGGAACGTGGGTCCCGGGTGGGCCGAACGGGCGGTGGCTCAGTTGGAAACCGACATCGCCGCCGGGGCCGTCGGGATCGGAGAGATCGGGAAGTCGCTCGGCCTCACCACGCGCCGGGCGGACGGCACCAGGCTCCAGATCGATGATCCCGATCTCACTCCGCTCTGGGACGCGGCGGCCCGGCTCGGCGTCCCCGTCTTCCTCCACACCGGAGACCCGCAGGAGTTCTGGCAACCGATCGACAATCGAAACGAACGGTGGCTCGAGCTCGCCCTCTTCCCGCGCCGCCGCTACCCGGCGGACAGCTTCCCCTCGTTTGAGGAGTTGATGGCGGAGCGGGACAACCTCCTCCGGCGGAATCCGCGCACGACCTTTGTCATTGCCCACATGGGGTGGCATGCCAACGACCTGGCCCGCCTGGGCCGGATGCTCGATTCCTTTCCCAACATGTACACCGAAATCGGCGCGGTGCTGTATGACCTCGGGCGGCAACCCCGGACGGCGCGAGAGTTCTTTCTCCGGTACCAGGACCGGATTCTCTTCGGCAAGGATGCCTTCGAGACGGAGGAGTATCCCTACTACTGGCGGGTGCTGGAGACGGCGGACGATTACTTCGACTATTATCGGGGTTATCACGCCTTCTGGAAGCTCTACGGACTCGACCTCCCGGATGACGTGCTGCGAAAGGTGTACGCGGGGAACGCATTGCGGATCATGGAAAGGGCAAGCAGGGAGTAGGGAGTAGGGAGTAGGGGACCGCATGCCGTCATTGCGAGGAGGCGAAGCCGACGAAGCAATCTCGTGAGCGAAAGCCGGTGCTACGAGGCGATGCGCGGCCTTCATGCCGGAGCAGTCCGGACGGTGATTGTGCGGTCTTCCGCGAGGCCGGATGACACGAAGGAACCTCTGACCGATCGTCATCCCCGCGAAAGCGGGGATCCATATGAACGAGGACTTGAGGAGGAAAATGGATTCCCGCGTGCGCGGGAATGACGGGCATTGGATGTCCGTCAATTAATCAGAGTTTCCCTCCGATTGAAGATCGGGGTATCCCGTGACACAGATTTCGTCGTACTACATCATGGAGACGGTACACGTTCCCACCTCGGCGTGGCCCTGACCCCAACGGACTACGGGAGGGAACCCTGGGTCCAGGAGGCGGGACCGACGGTGTTTCAGCCCTTTCCCGGGGACACGACCTATTTCGGGCGACCGGAGCAGATGTGGATGCTGAACTTCCGGGTCCGGAATCTCACGGCGATGGTCGCGCAGCTCGAGGCCGCCGGGATCGCCGTCGAGGTGGACCCGGAGCTCTCTCCGAACGGGCGCTTCGCCACCGTGCACGACGCCGAGGGGAATCCGATCCAGCTCTGGGAGCCCGCCCCGCCTATTCCGGCGATGTGATCGGCATCATCACGTGGGCGTAAGGGGTCCCCTTCCACATGACGTAGGGACCGCCGGTCCGGTGGTCGGCCGGGATCGCATCGAGGGACGTCGGGTTGGCGGGGAACACCATCACGTGGGGTCCCGTCACCACCCAGTCGTTCTCGGGAGACGCCGCTGTGGCAAAGGGGTCGGTGTTGCTCGCGCCGAGATCCCCGTGGAGCATGTAGGCCAGGCCAATGGACGTGTTGGCGGGCGTGGTGCGTCCCACGTACCCGGCGGCCCACACCATGGAGAGCGAATCGGCGCACATCGGTGCCGCCTGAACGGCACTGGTATAGCCACCGGCCGGCGGCGGCATGAAGGGGAGGCAGGTCCAGCCGTTGGTGCCGGCCCGGAGTTCCACGCTGTGTGCCGTGAGTGAATCATTCCAGTCGAGGACGGTGGCGTTGGCGGCTATCGCCGGGGGGGCCGCGCTGGAGTAGGCCTCGATCTTCCATTCCACCGATCCCGGGGCCGGGCCGACGGGTGCGGCTCCTGGGTCGGCGGAGTCAGGGGAGGGAGCCGGGCTGCAGGCCAGGAAGGCGAGAGCGCCGGCGAGGGACATGAGACGGGACACGGGTGCCTCCTTGGAAAACGGTTGGCTGTCGGCAGAATGACATTGCGACAATGCAGGTCGGAGAACCGAAACGCAAGGGGATCACTGCTTCACTACAAAGGTGATGTCAGGGACGCTTGCTGCCACCTGGATGACTGAGTGGGGTGTAATCCCGCACTGGAGATCCGGCGGCCCCCATCATACCTTCACGCATGGCTTCCCCTCCCTCAACGAGATGCCGATGATTCCCGCCCGTGCCTGGGCCGCCCCCGCCGCCGACGCTCCCCTCGCGCCCTGGTCGTTCGAGCGCCGGGATGTCGGCGCCCACGACGTTCGCATCGACATCCGCTTCTGCGGCATCTGTCATTCCGACCTGCACTTTACCCGCGGCGATTGGGCGCCGATCGAGTATCCCGCCGTGCCCGGCCACGAGATTGTCGGTCACGTCGCAGCGGTCGGTTCCGCCGTGGGAGACCTCCACGTCGGTGACCTCGTCGGGGTCGGGTGTCTCGTTGACAGTTGCCGGACCTGTCCCTCGTGTTCCGCGGGGCTCGAGAACTACTGTGAGACGGGATACACGGGGACGTACTTCGGGGTGGAGCAGGAGACGGGACGTCCCACCTATGGTGGCTACTCCGACACCATCGTGGTGAATCGCCACTTCGTGCTCCGCATGCCGGAGGGGGTCGATCCGGCGGCGACCGCTCCGCTGCTCTGCGCGGGGATTACGACCTACTCCCCGCTCCGCCACTGGAAATGCGCACCCGGCATGCGCGTCGGGGTCGTTGGCCTCGGAGGGCTCGGCCACATGGCGGTCAAGCTTGCCACCGCCATGGGGGCCCACGTCACCCTCTTCACCACCTCACCGGGGAAGGCGGTGGACGCCGCACGGCTCGGAGCGAAACGCACCGTGGTCTCCCGAAACGAGTCCGACATGGAGGCCGCCGCCGGGTCCCTCGATCTCCTCCTCGACACGGTCGCGGCACCCCACGTGCTCGATCCCTACCTGAACACTCTCGTCCGCGACGGGACCCACGTTCTGCTCGGCGCCCCGGCGTCACCACATCCGGAACACCAGGCCTTCTCCCTGATCCTGAAGCGGCGCAGCCTCGCCGGATCCCTCATCGGGGGGCTCCCCGAAACCCAGGAGATGCTCGATTTCTGTGCGGCCCACGGCATCACCGCCGACGTGGAGGTCATCCGCATGCCCGAGGTGAACACCGCGTGGGACCGGATGCTGGCGGGCGATGTGAAGTATCGCTTTGTGATCGACATGTCGACGATCCGGGAAGGGACGTAGGACGTAGGGCGTAGGACATAGGACATAGGACGCAGGACATAGGACAGAGGATATAGGACAGAGGATATAGGACGCAGGGAATCTCTGATGGATCGTCATCCCCGCGGAAGCGGGGATCCATGTCGACGAGAGATTGATGAGGAAAATGGATTCCCGCGTACGCGGGAATGACGGGCCGTGGTGGCTCACCGTCACACCATTCCATACTCGAGCATGACGGTGCCGGTGGTCGGGTAGACCCGATGGCTCACGAGCCGGAGCGGCGCGCGGCTGCCGGTGGGCACCGCCAGCGGCACCCCCCCGCCGAGCAGGATGGGGATGACGGCCACCTCCACGACGTCGACCAAGCTGGCCTCCAGCAGGTTGCGGAAGAGGTTCCCCCCGCCCCAGAGCCAGATCTCCTTCCCCCCCTGCGCCTTGAGGTTCCCCACAAGCCCTGCGGGATCACGGACCACCGTGACATCCTTCGCCGTGGCGGGATCGAGAGAACGGGAGACGACAAATGTCTCCACTCTCGGCATTCCCACTCCCCCCGTCGCCTGCGCCGCCTCTCAGCTCCGGCGGCCCATGATCAGGGTGTCGAACCGACTCATCATGGTCCCGAAATCGATCTCCGGATCCATCGGGATCCAGTCGAACTCGCCGTTCGGTCCGGCGATGTAACCATCCAGACTCGCAGCCACCGAATAGCGCACCTGTCTCATCGTATCCCTCCCGGGTGATGGTCTGACACGATCATACCTCCAGCGGGGCGCGACGCCAGGTCCCCCACCCCCGGGGTCACCCGAACCACCACAATGCACTTGACTCATCCTTGACCCGCCAGGGCCAACCTTCCCGTGTCCCATGACCGGAGGAAACGATGAGATCACTGTTCGCGTTGCTCGTCCTCGGCATCCTGGCGACGCCGGGGGAGGCCCAGCTGGCCCGGTTGGCGGGTGAACGGGTCTGGGTGCGCTCCGGCACCGGGAACCTCGGCGTAGAAGGAGTGAAGGGATATGTGGTCAAGGTGGTGGGTGACACCCTCCTGCTCCACTCCGACGGGCGCGACACGTTGGTACCGGTGTGGCCCGATCGTGGTATCTCGCTCCTGGTTGGGGGACACGAGGATTCGTCCCGGAAGGGAAAGTGGATCGGGGGGATGGCCGGCTCACTCCTGGGATTGGCTGTTTGGTCGACCTCGCTCTGTGGCAGCCAGTCGATGATCTGCGCCACCGTGCTCGGCACGGCCGGGACCGGGATTGGATATGTCGTCGGCGGGCGGAACCGGAGGGAGGTGTGGACACCGCACCGGGGGTTCGATGCCATGGGCCTTGCGGTGATGATGCTGCCGGGAGGGCGCCCCGGCGTGGGCGTCTCGATCCAGCGGTGATGACCCCACCAACGCCGAGACCTCACCAACTCCGGAGGAGGAGATCATGCGAACGATGCTCATGCTGACTGCGCTCTGGGGACATGCCACCCCGGCGGTGGCGCAACAGGACACGCTGATCGGTTACCGAGTCTGGCTCCGTGAACAAGGAGAGAGTGCCAAGGATGGGGGTGTGAAAGGACTGGTGGTCAGAGTCCGGGGGGACACCCTGCTGCTCCGCTCGGAGGGGTACGACACTCTGGTCCCGGTGTGGCCGAAGGCCCGGACCCGGCTCATGGTGTACCAGGGACACAAGTCACGACACCTTGTGGGGAGCGTGATCGGCTTCGGTGTGGGGGCATCCATTGGAGCGATTGTGGGGTCGACGGGCGAGGTGGACGAGGACGGCGGTCGAGAGTCGGCCATCATCATGGGCACCATGCTCATCGGGGTCGTGAGTTCATGGATTGGATGGGGGATCGGGCGTCTGACCAGGCGAGATACCTGGAAGCAGGACCGGAAGTTCCTGCCGCCAAGGATGACGGTGACCTCCCTGCCGGGAGGCCGGGCCGGGATAGGGTTCTCGATAGCGACACCTTGATTCTCGCTTGATCCCAGGGAGCCACCTTGTTTCTCCGTCTCGAACCTGGAGGATACAATGCGCTCCCTGTTGATGGTACTCAGTGCCCTTGTCCTCGTGACACCCCTCGCGGCCCAGCGCGACTCGCTTCTGGGACGGAAGATCTGGGTTCGGAACGAGGTGTACCACCGGATGGACAAGGGAATCAAAGGAGTGGTGGAGGAGGTGAAGGGTGACACGCTCTCAGTGCGCAGTGCGGAAAGCGGGGAACTGGTGACGGTGTGGCCGACCAGGGAAAGGCGACTCTTCGTCTATGCCGGCCGGAAACCCTCCGTTGCGAGAGGGGCAGCGATCGGTGCCATTGGAGGGGGGCTCCTGGGACTTCTTGTGGGAGTGGCCTTCTCCGAGTACTGCCCCTGGCCTCCCTGCAAGGAAACGAGCTCTGGGGAAATTCTGGCCGGAGTGGGCCTGAGTGCGGGATACGGGTTGGTACTCGGGGGTCTCGGCGGTCTCACCCGGACTCACGAGGCCTGGAAGCGAGACATGGGCTTCACCCCGATGAAGGTGACCATCCGACGGTTGCGCGGCGGGCGCCTCGGGGTCGGCCTGACAGCTCGCCGATGACGCAGGGGGAGGAGTATTCTCCCGGTCACTCCCGCGCCCGGAAGTGGATCGGCGTGACCCTCAGCTTCTCCGCCTGCCCGGGTGGCGTCGATTCCGCCCGAGTCCAGAGCACCTCGCTCCGATTGGCCAGTCGGATTCCGTCGGGAGACAGCGAGAGGACGACAGTGAACCGTCCTTCCGGCGTGTCGTATTCGATCCGGACGTCCCGGGTGTCTCCCCTCGTTGATATACGCCGCGCCGTGATCGGGTAGATCTGTTCCGGCTCCTCGGGGTCCACACGGAAGCCAAGGGTGTGCGATCCGATGATCAGTTCCCGGCCGGTGAACGAGGACGCGGTGGTGGTCCAGCGACCCTGCAGTGCGTCGGGAAGCCGCACCGGTTCCGGCCACCAGTGCACGATCGCGATGGCGCTCGCCGCGGCCAGGAGAATGACCAAGAGAGGGGCGAGACGAGGCGGGTGATGGCTCCTCGTCCTCGGGGATGGAGGGGCGGGCTGTACCTTCTCGTCAGGTTTCGGTGGACCACTCCCTTCGAGCACGAGACTCACGGCCGCCTGAGCCAGAAACTCTCGAAGTTCGCCTCGGAGTTCTTCGCGCTGGTCCTCCGGTCTCGGGTCTGGCCCGCGGGGCTCGGAGGGGATCATGCGGCATTTCCCGGTGCTGCGCCGCCGCCGGTCAGGACGCTTGACGCGGTGAGATTCCCCCCGGTCCAGCGCGGAAGGGGGTCGTTCCCGGGTTGCGCCCTCTCCATCATGGCGAGAAACGCGGTGGCCACGGTGGGATCGAAGGCGGTTCCAACCCCTTGACGGATGATGGCCAGGACCTGGTGACGGGGCATGGAGTCACGATAGGGGCGAGCCGAGGAGATGGCGTCATAGACATCGGCCACGGCCAGGACGCGGGCAAGGAGCGGAATGGCTTCCCCGGCGAGCCGGTCAGGATACCCGGCGCCGTCCCAGCGTTCGTGATGGCTTTGAACAATTCCCAGCACATCGGCATAGGGTGGAATCGGAGTGAGAATCCGGGCGCCCACCACCGGGTGGGTTTCAATAATGCCCCGTTCCTCCTTAGTCAGGGGACCGGCCTTGTCGAGAATCTCCCCGGGAATGCCGATCTTTCCGATGTCATGCAGCAACCCGCCACGGTGGAGCCGTTCGATTTCAGGTTCGGGAAGCCCGATCCACTCACCGAGCGCAACGGCGATGGAGGTGACACGCTCGGAGTGACCCGCCGTCCAGGGGGATTTCGCGTCAATGGTCCGGGCGAGCGCCTGCAGGGCGCCGCGATGCAACTGACCGAGCGCCTCCACCAGATGAATGTTGGCGATGGCGACGGCGGCCTGGTCGGCGAGATGGCGGACCAGCAACCTCGTGGACTCGTCCAGATTCGTCGGAGCGCAGGAACCGAGGAAGAGCATGCCCACCAGACGGTGGTCAACGATCACCGGGAATGCCCACCCATGTGTGATGGCGGGCGAGGTCACCTGTGCCCTCCGCAGGATCTCCATCATGTCGGGAGGCATGGACAGGTCACCTGATTCTGCGACCAGGCGTTCCCTCTGTCGGTGATGCCAGCACACGGAGCCCACGCTGGACAAGTGTGCCCCGGGATATCGCATCGTGAAGTCCCAAGGCGCCGCGGGGTCCTCGGTGCGCGCGAGGCCAAATCCCATGACATCGCAGGGGAGCAGGTCGAGGCCGTGCTGAAGGATGACCTCGGCGGCCCCGGTGCGATTGAGCGTGGACAGGATCGCTCGGTCAATGGCGTTGGTGTGTTGGAGGGTGTCCACATGCCGCTCGATCTGTCCCGCCATCCGATTGAAGGAGTGAGCCAGGTCGTGAAACTCGTCTCGGGAAGCGGACCGGATGGCCACCCGATGCCTGAGATCCTGGCCCGCGAGCCGGACAGTGGCCTCCTGCAGCTCGCGAAGCGGCGCCATGCTGCGGCGGATCAGCCAGGCGGACAAGCCGAGGACCAGGAAGAGCGTGAGCACGACGATGCCTGTGAAAGTGGCGCCGAAGGTTCTGATCGGCGCGGTGACGGAGGCCACCGGCTCACTCACTACCGTGTGCCACGGCTCGGCCCCGAACTCGTAGGCGAGGAACAGATTCCAGATGCTTCCCATCTGCCACCCGCTCTCCCCGTGCCAGCGGACTTCCCGCAGCAATCCGGTCCCGTCCCTGTCCGCAGCGAGGGCCCGGCGGAGGTCGACGGAGTCGGACACTGTGCAGGCCAGGGCGTGACCGTTCGAGGCGACCACGCAAAGGTCAACGCCCTCGGGAAAAGGAAGGACTCCGTCCCGAACTCCCCACAGAAATCCCGGATCGGCCGTGCCCCAGAGTACGGTCTTGGTCCCTGGAATGAGAACTCCGATCCGAACGTCTCCCGACGTCGGCTCTGTTTCGAGGAGGGCCCGGCCGGCCTGAAGTTGATCGATCCCGCGGGGATGACGGCTGGACACGTCCCGGAGGGAGCCTCGTCGGAGGGCGATGACACCCGGCGGGAATCCCCGGTCTCCGCCACGGTCCTCGCGCTCGAACCGGCCTTGATCGGGGACCCGGGCGGCGTGCTCCTCCAGCACGCTTCGGATCATCAAGAGGCGCTGGGCGATCCCCATGCCGGTGGTCTTCGCGAGAGTCTCGAGGCGGCTGCGAGACTGCGCTTCGAGCTGCCGCCCCACATGATGGTAGGCGAAGACCGCCATGAGGGAGATCGGCGCGATGGCGCACAGCAGGAAGAGGGCGACGAGGCGTCGGCCAACCCGGGTGTCGAAGAGGGGTATGCTCCACCACATGTCAGAACCGGGATCCCAGTCCGATGAACCCGCCGTCGTTGCCGCGCACGATGTCGTCCCGCCCGGCCGCTCCGGTCAGGGGGATGCTTGTCTTGCGGTCCCTCCCCATGCTGTACAGGTCATAGGTGCTGTTGATCGGGACCAGGAAGCGATCCCGCCGGGAACCCGGCGGGGGAGCTCCACCCTTTGTGGGGGGGAAAGGAAAGTAGACATAAGGCGTCCCCCACGGATCCACCATTCCGCCCCGCCCAATCTCGTTCAAAGACCCCGGCAGCGGCTGGCCGCCGATCTCGATGGTGGTCAGGTCGGTTTGAATGGCCCGTATGTCACCGATCGCGCGTGCCACCTGCGCCTGGTGCCGGACCTCATTCAACTGTCGTGTGCCCATCGCAGCGAGAATGCCAAGAATCACCAGCACCGAGATCAACTCGATGAGGGTGAGGCCGGTCCGGCCCAGGGCCGGAGCGACCGGCCGGGGAGAGTTTGGCATCGCGCAATGAATCACGACAGTGAGTCATCCCTTGGTACGGGTGGGCCTCTACAATTGTCGGCATGTTGCCGCGAAGCTATAGGCAATCTTGGTGCCGGTGTTACAAAGTGCTTGTTACAAAGCGAGTTCGGAGAGTGGGACGCCCGTCATCCCACACCGGGTAGCCGGGCGAGATGCAACATCCTGCGTGTGGGGAATCTCACATGTCTGATGACGAAGCGGGGGCAGGGATCGGCAGGAACCCTCAGGGAGTGTCAACTTGCAGACGGTCCCGGCCCGGGAACCTGGACCCCCCCCCATATTTGAGGGGGGCCTGCGATGACACTCGTCGAGGCAACTCAGTTGGCGGCGAAGCAGTAGAAGAGCCCGGCGCCGCCGGAGCCCGCCAGGTTCTCCTGGCTGCAGCCTCGGCTCGGGTGTGCCGAATTCCACGAACCGCCCGGAGTCGTCCGTGTGAAACGGTCGTGATGTCCCACCATCGCGCTCCCGGTGCCGGAGCTGGTCCAGTTCCCGCAGGTTCGATCCTCGCCGGCGGGGAAGGCGGTGCCGTCGAGCCGGGTACCGGTCAGGATGTCGTGCATGTTGGGTTGGTTTCCCTTGGCGCCGGAGTTGACCTTCTCTCCCCGCTCGTTGAGGGCATGGTCATAATTGATGTTCGAATTGTCGTAGTGGAGATGGTCCACGCTCGAAGCGATCAGGAGCCCCGCCGCGTTGTGCCACGGTCCGGCGCCGATCCGATCCCGGGCGTTGACGGCGGGCTTTCCGTCGGCGGCCTGGGTGCTCAGGTAGGCGCGCCAGGTGCGATTTCCCGCTCCCGCTGCGGCCGCGAGGGTTTGACAGTGCCGGTCGGCACCCTCCAGTCCGCCAAGGTCGGCACCCTTCCCCAGTCCCACGCTGGTGATGAAGAAGCCCATCTCCTGCTGGGCCTGGTCCTGTGCCGTCGTGCCGCCGGGCAGGGCGAGGAAAGCCACGGCCACGCCAGCGAGACTCAGTGTCGTGACAGTCGTCAATCGGGTCCAGTGCATCGGAATGCCTCCTCGGAAGGGATGGTTGTGGGTTGAAGTTGGAATCTACATCGGGTTCTGGGTACTGGGTGCTGGGAAACTGGGAACTGGGTACTGAGAACCGGGTACTGGGCGCTGGAGTCCCGTGCCCAGGATCCGGCACCTGACATGCCATACCTACCACTCCATGCCACCCAATACCCGCCACCCTATTCCCTACTCCCTACTCCCTTCCACAGCACATAAATCGCGGGGATCACCACCAGCGTCAGCACGGTGGACGTCACCATCCCTCCCACCATGGGGGCCGCGATCCGCTTCATCACGTCGGCTCCGGTGCCCGTGCTCCAGAGGATCGGTGCCAAGCCCAGGATGATGGTGCCCACCGTCATGACCTTGGGTCGGAGCCGCTCGATGGCCCCTTCCCGGACCGCCGCGGCCAGATCGGCACGGGTGTTCAGGCGGCCCTCCTCCCGGTGGCGGGTGCAGGCCTCGTCCAGATAGAGCAGCATGATCACTCCGGTCTCGGCCGCGACACCCGCCAGCGCGATGAAACCGACCCACACGGCCACACTGGTGTTGTAGCCGGCGAGCCAGAGATACCAGACTCCTCCCACCAGCGCGAACGGCACCGACAGCATCACGATGAGTGACTCGGCCACATTCCGGAAGTTGAGATAGAGGAGAAGTAGAATGATCCCGAGGGTGAGAGGGACGAGAAGGCCGAGCCGCTCCCGGGCGCGTTCCATGAACTCGAACTGCCCGCTCCACGCCACCGTATATCCGGTGGGAAGTGCGAGGCCACTGGCCACGGCCCGGCGGGCCTCCTCGACATAACGTCCGATGTCGCGCCCCTCCTCCAGATCGGCAAACACGGTGGTGATGGGAAAGGCGTTCTCGGTGCGCACCGCCATCGGCCCCGACACCACACGCGCCTGCGCCACTTGGCCAAGCGGGATCTGCATTCCGCCCGGGGCCGAGATGATCACCTGGTTGATGTCCCGCACGTCGTCCCGGCGCTCTCGCGGATAACGAACATTGACCTCGTAGCGTTCCCGGCCCTCCACGGTGACCGCCACGCCCGCTCCACCGACCGTGGCTTGAATGGCATCGTGCACCATGCCGGTGGTGAGACCGTACCGCGCCGCCTGGGCCTTGTCGATGTCGATGTCCACGTAATAGCCCGACACGGCCCGCTCCGCAAAGGCGCTCCGGGTGCCGGACACGGTGCGCAGGATCTCCTCGACCTGCTCGCCCAGGAGCTGGAGCGTGTCGAGGTCGGGGCCGTAGATCTTGACTCCCACCGGAGTCCGGATGCCGGTGGCGAGCATGTCGATCCGGCCGCGAATCGGCATGGTCCACGCGTTGGTCACGCCCGGCAGCCGGACGGCGCGATCCATCTCGGCGATGAGCGCGTCGAACGTCATGCCACGACGCCACTCCCGCTCGGGCCGGAGCGTGATGGTGGTCTCGAACATGTCGAGCGGCGCCGGATCGGTCGCCGTCTCGGCCCGTCCCGCCTTGCCGAACACCGTTTCGACCTCGGGAAAGGTTGCGAGGACGCTGTCCTGCCATCGCAGGATGTCGCGGGACTGCCCAATGGAGGCACCGGGGACGGTGGTCGGCATGAAGAGGACCGTGCCTTCGTGCAGGGCCGGCATGAACTCGCTGCCCAGGCCGCGCCACGGCACGATGGTGGCGATGAGAACCGCGGCCGCCAATCCGATCACGAGCCACGGTCGTCTCAGGGCGATCCCGATGAATGGCGCATAGAGGCGGGCCAGGAACCGGTTGAGGGGGTTGTCCCGTTCGGGCCGGATCGGCCCCCGGACCAGGTACCCCATGAGAACGGGGACAAGGGTGACGCTGAGCAGCGCCGCTCCCGCCATCGCGAAGGTCTTGGTGAAGGCCAGAGGCCGGAACAGCCGTCCCTCCTGCTGTTCCAGCGCGAACACCGGCAGGAAGCTCGCCGTGATGATGAGGAGGGAGACGAAGAGCGCCGGCCCAACCTGGCGCGCACTGGCCCGGACGATGGCCCAGTGATCCTCCCCCGGCGCGGCCCGTTCCATGTGCTTGTGCAGGTTCTCGATCATGACGATGGCGCCGTCCACCATCGCACCGATGGCAATGGCGATGCCGCCCAGACTCATGATGTTGGCGCTGACGCCAATGGCCCGCATCGCCAGGAACGAGATGAGGATGCCGAGCGGGAGGGTCACGATCACCACCAGGGCGCTCCGCACATGCAGCAGGAACAGAATGACCACCAGCGCCACGATGATCGATTCCTCGATCAGTTTCTCCGTGAGGGTGGACACCGCCCGGTGGATGAGATCGCTGCGGTCGTACACCGTGCGGATCCGGACCCCTGGTGGCAGCCCGTGCTGGATCTGTTCAAGGCGGTCCTTCACCGCCTCGATGGTGCCGAGCGCATCGGCGCCGAAGCGGGTGACCACGATCCCGGCCACCACCTCGCCGCGGCCGTTGAGGTCCGCCACACCGCGCCGCGGAGCGGGTCCCTCCTGGACCGTCCCCACATCGACCACCCGGATCGGGGTTCCCGACCGGGTGGCGCCGACGGCGACCTGCTCGATATCCTCGACTCCGGTCAGGTAGCCAAGCCCCCGGATCATGTACTCCCGCCCGCTCATTTCCAGCACCCGGGCGCCGACGTCGGCGTTGTGGGCCCCGAGGGCGCGGGTCACCTCCGTGACGGGAATGCCGAAGGCCCGGAGTCGCTCGGGATCCACCTCCACCTGGTACTGCTTCACGAATCCACCCAGACTCGCCACTTCCGACACGCCGGGCACGGCGGTCAGCTGATATCGCACATACCAGTCCTGCAGGGTGCGGAGCTGGGCCAGATCGAGTGAGTCGGATTCGAGAACGTACTCGAACACCCACCCCACACCGGTGGCATCGGGTCCGAGTGTCGGCTCCACGCCCTGGGGCAAACGCTGGCGGAGGCCATTCAGATACTCCAGAACCCGGGAGCGGGCCCAGTAGATGTCGGTGCCGTCCTCGAAAATGACGTACACCAGGCTCAGCCCGAAAAAGGAGTAGCCCCGGACCACTCGGGCACCCGGGACCTTGAGCATCTCCGAGGCCACCGGAAAGCTCACCTGGTCCTCCACGATCTGGGGAGCCTGCTCGGCGAAGTCCGTCTGGATGATGACCTGCACATCCGAGAGGTCGGGAATCGCATCGAGCGGGGTGTCACGCAGGGCCCGGATTCCCGAAAAGAGAAGCGCGGCCGTGGCCCCCAGAACCAGAACCCGGTTCCGGAGGGACCAGGTGATGACGGCGTCAATCATCGTGGGCTCCCGGACCGGTGTGCGTGGTGTCGGGAGGAGACGTGACCCCGTGCTGCATGCCCGGCATTCCCGCATCGGTGTCGGCCAGGCGGGACTCGGCATCCACCAGGAAGTTGGCGGACCGGACGACCGTCTCCCCCTCGGCCAGCCCCTCCAGGATCTCGACTCGATTCCCGGCGCGCACCCCGAGCACCACGGTCCGGGGGGTCAGCATCCCGTCTGCATCCCGCACGAACACCAGGTTCCGCTCCCCGGTGATGATCACGGCACTCATCGGCACCATGAGGGAACGGCCGAGCGGAGCGTCGAGAAAGATGGTGGCGAACATGCCCGGCTTGAGGCGCCCATCCTGATTCGGGAGAATCACGCGGACCCGGTTGGTGCGGCTGTCGGCATCGAGGGTGGGGAAGATGAAGCCGACCCGGCCCATAAGATGCTCTCCCGGATAGGCGGAGACCTCCACGTGGGTGTCCATCCCGGCGCGCACGAAGCGGAGATCCTGCTCGAACACGTCTCCCTCGACCCACACGGTGGAGAGATCGGCCACCCGGTACAACACCATGCCCGGTGTCACCTGCTGGCCCACCGACACCGGCTTGTCCAGCACCACGCCGGTCACCGGCGAAGGAAGAATGATGGTCCGTTGGACCTCGCCGCTCCGTTCCACCTCGGCCACCCAGGGCTCGGGAATGTCCCACCACGCCAGGCGGCGTCGCGCGGCCTCGAGCATGGCCCGGGCGCTCCGAAGGCCCTCGCCCGCGGAGGTGTCGAGTGCCGCCACGAGACGGGCGGCGGTGAGGAGTTCCTCCTGGGCCGCCACGAGCGTAGGGCTGTAGAGGGTGATGAGGGGCAGGCCGCGGGTTACCCGCTCGCCGGTGGCGTTCACCGCCAGGGCCTCGACCCATCCCCCGATCTTGGTGGTGATCTCGGACAACCCCGTCTCGGGGGCCCGCACCTCGCCCACCGTCCGGATCTCCCGAAGCACCGGATCACGGGACACGGTGGTGTACACTACGCCGAGGGCCCTCTCCTGCTCCGCCGAGAGATGCACCGGCTGGCGAAGCACGGCGCCGACACTGTCCATCCCTCCCTGCGTTCCCCCCGCCATCATCCGCGCATGCTCCTCGGCGGTCATCCCGGCCATGGGAGAGGAATCGGGCGCCGATCCACACGCGGCGGCGAACGCCACACCCAGGACAAACCAGGGGCTGGTCTTCATGGAGACACCTCCTCCGCGCCGGTCAGGGCCCGGATTTCGCTGATGGCGATGTGATAGTCGGCCGCGAAGGCGATCCGCTCGATGGCGAACCGGTTCCATGCCATGCGGCTCTCGGCCAGGGTCATGAAGTCGATCCCGCCCACCCGGTAGGCGGAGAGCGCCGCCTCCACGGCCGAGGCCGCCTGCGGCAGGATGCGGGTGGTGTAAAGGGCGTCGAGCCGCACGGCGCGTTCGGCCAGGGCGTGCAGTTCGGTCAGCCGGGCCCAGGTCTCGTTGAGGAGGTCCCGCGCCTCGGCTTCACGCCGGGCCTGGAGGGCTTCCATCTCCCGGCGGCGGGGAACCTGGTTGGATCCCGCGAAGACCGGCACGGACACCCCGACCATCACGCTCATCATGTCGTCGAACCGCGACCGGTTCCCGTACTCCAGCGACACGTTCAGGTCGGGCCAGAGGTCCTTGCGCGCGGATGCCACGGCCGCCTCGGCGGACCGGATGCGCGCGTCGGCGGCGG
>JBGSKF010000049.1:0-26955 GCA_041741375.1 Gemmatimonadales bacterium
AGGGACCGGGCCACCCCCCCCACGAGCCGTCGCGCCAGGCCGTCCACGAGCTGGGCCGTGGCGCCAATCCCGGCGGTGGCGAGGAGTTCCTGGAGCTGTTCCCCGTTCAGAGCATGACCGTGGGCCGAGCCGATGCGGCCCACGAGCCGCATCTGGATGGGGATCACCGCCAGGGACGACAGGGACCCGGGGAGGAACTCGGCCGCCGCGGCCAGCATCGCATGTCGCAGAATCCAGGCGTCGAAGTCCCGGTCAGGTTCGGCGGCTTCCGGTCCGGACGCGGCCGCGTCGCCTTCACTGGGCCGGGCCGTCGCGCGGACGGTTGCTCCGAGCGAGCCGGTGGCGGCCTCGGTCACGGACTGGGCGCCCCCCTGAATCCTCCTCACGTCGTGCGCGTCGAGACCGAGCACCGGCCAGAGGGCGTAGAGGAACGACTCCTCGCCGGGGGTGACGATCCCGTCCGCGTGGCAGACAGCGACACACGCTTCAAACGCTTCCCGCCTCGCCTCGGGGCCCGAGAGCCGTTCCGCCAAGGCCCGAAGGTCGGCGGTCCCGGCCAGAGCCGGAGCGGACGTGGCGTCCAGATCGAGCCGGCGAGCCAGTGCGTTCAACGACTCCCGCTCCTCCCGGCCAAGGTGGCCATCGGAGAGGGCGGCCAGGAGGCTCAGGGAGATGATCGTTTCGGAATCCTCAGGGGTCATGCAACCTCCGGCGAAGCGGACCCGCGACATTGCGCCGCGGCGTGACCGGAAGTAACGTCCGAGCAATCCGTCAGGCAACCCGACCCCACCAAGGAGCACCGATGCGACTCTCCCATCCCGGATGGGTGGTCCTCACCACCCTCATCGCACTCACCCCGGTCCAGGCACAGGACCAGGCGTCGGCCGAAGGTCCGCGCTCCTCCGGACCCGCCCCGGCTCCCTCCACCCGTCTCCAGCTCGCCGACTACCTCGACCTCGAGGATGTCCAGGCCCCGACTCTCTCACCCGATGGCACCCAGATCATCTATACCCGGCGCTGGATCGACCGGATGAACGACTCGTGGGAGAGTTCTCTCTGGATCATGAACGCCGATGGCAGCCGGAACCGGATGCTTATCGACGGCTCCTCGGCGCGCTGGTCACCCGATGGCACCCGGATCGCATTCCTGGCCAAGGGAGAACCGAGTGGCACCCAGATCTTCGTGCGGTGGATGGACGCCGAAGGGGCGGTGACCCAGGTGACCCGGGTGACCGAGAGCCCCTCGGACATCGAGTGGTCGCCGGACGGACGGAGCATCGCCTTCCGCATGCTGGTCCCGACCCGGGAACAGTGGAGGGCAGAGGTTCCCGCACCCCCCAGGGGTGCCAAATGGACCGAAGCCCCTCGCATCGTCGAACGACTCAACTACCGGAGGGATCGCGTCGGATTCACCGACGAGGGCTTCCGTCATATCTTCGTCGTCCCGGCGGATGGCGGCACTCCGCGCCAGGTCACCGAGGGCAACTGGGATGACGGATCGCCCACCTGGACTCCGGATGGGACGGAGCTGGTGTTCAGCGGGCTCCGGGACGAGAACGCTCCCTGGCGGTGGCGCGAATCGGAGATCTACGCCGTCAACGTGACCTCGGGTGCGGTTCGCCAGCTGACCCGGCGTGCCGGTCCCGACCAGAACCCGACCGTGTCACCGGACGGGCGGTACGTGGCCTACACGGGCTACGACTCCACGAACGCCACCTGGCAGGACGCCACCCTGTCGGTGATGCGCCTCGATGGATCCGGCACCCGCGCGCTCACTTCGAACCTCGACCGGACCCCCGAGAACGTGATGTGGGCCGCCGACAGCCGGGGCCTCTATTTCAACGTGAGCGAACACGGAACCCGCAACCTCCATTATGTCTCGCTGGACGGGGCGGTGCGCAAGGTCACCGAAGGGAGCCATCTCCTGTCGGTGGCCGAGATCGGCCGGAACGGCACCGCCGTGGGTGTCCGGACCACACCGCACCGCCCCAACGATGTGGTGGCCTTCTCGGTGACCCGCCCCGAAATTCGCACCCTGACCGATGTGAATTCGGATCTCCTGGCCGGCAAGACCCTGGGGGATGTGGAGGAGATCTGGTATCGCTCGGTGGACGACTTCCGGATCCAGGGGTGGATCATCAAGCCTCCCGATTTCGATCCCTCCCGGAAGTACCCGATGATGCTCGTCATCCATGGCGGGCCGCACTCCGCCTACACCGTGGGCTTCAATTTCGGATGGCAGGAGCATGCGGCCAACGGATACGTGGTCCTCTACACCAACCCCCGCGGAAGCACCGGGTACGGAAGCGCCTTCGGCAACGCGATCAAGAACGCCTATCCGGGCAAGGACTACAATGACCTCATGATCGGGGTCGATTCGGTCCTCGCCCGGGGATACGTGGATCCGAACAACCTCTTCGTCTACGGCTGCAGCGGCGGAGGCGTCCTGACCTCCTGGATCGTGGGTCACACCGACCGGTTCGCGGCCGCCTCGGCCAATTGCCCGGTGACCAACTGGCTGAGCTTCGTCGGCACCACCGACGGATCGGGATGGTACCGGAACTTCGAGCACCTCCCCTGGGAGGACCCGAGCGAGCATCTCCGGCGGTCACCGCTCATGTACGTGGGCAACGTCAAGACCCCCACCATGCTCATGACCGGCGTCAAGGACCTCCGGACCCCGATGCCGCAGACGGAGGAGTACTACCAGGCGCTCAAGCTCCTCAAGGTCCCCACCGCGATGGTACGCTTCAATGACGAGTGGCACGGGACGTCCTCCAAACCCTCCAACTTCCTCCGCACCCAGGCCTATCTGCGGAAGTGGTTCAAGGACCACGCCCGCCCGGGGGCCCCGGTGACCTGATCGGATCAATCGGCAGGACGAGCGGGCCGGTTTCTCCCCGAGAGAGGCCGGCCCGTGTCGCATCCGGGCTCATGTGGAGGGCCGGGAAACCGTCTCCTCGATGAAACCCGCAAACCGTTCCAATGCCTTCGACACCAGGGCCCGGGTGGGCTCGTCAGTCAGACGCCCCTGGTCATCAAACTTGTTCTGCACCTGACCCACCAGCACCTCCGGGGGCGGAAGCACCTGCGCCCCGATTGCATAGAGGACCTGCCGAAGCTGGCCTTGGGCCCGGGCGGTTCCCACGATGCCCACCGAGGCCCCCATGATCGCCACCGGCTTTCCCCGCAGGGGAAATCCCACCCCCTTCCGCGAGAGCCAGTCCAGCGCATTCTTCAACCCCCCGGGGATCCCGTGGTTATACTCCGGGCAAGCCAGAAGCAGCCCCTCGGCACCGGCAATGGCCTGGGCGAGTTCCAGAACGACCGAGGGTACTCCGGCCTCCTCCACGTCCGCGTCGTAGACCGGGAGTCCGCGGAGTGTCCCGGGGACCAGCCGGAGTTCGCCGGGAGCGAGGTCACCCGCGACATCGAGCAGTTTCTGGTTGAATGACTCCCGCCGGAGGCTGCCGGCCAGGGCAATGACCGTCCGGGGGGTAGTGGGTGACGAAGCTGCGGGTGACACGGAGTCCCTCCTCCTGGCGTAGGGTTATACAGATGCTCCCCGGGTCGGCGGCCCTTCGCTGGCGGCCTCACGACTCCGGCAACGGCCGGAGCCGGTCCACTTTCCGGAGATGGTTGTGAACAGACTGACCCCGACGCTCCTCGGTTCTCTTGTCCTCCTCCCCACCCTCGTGGTTGCCCAGGGAGCCCCACCGCCCACCGGTGCCGGCCTCCCCCGGACCTGGTCCGGCCCCCCGACCACCGCCGAGATCACTCCCCGCGACCTCATGACCCGGCTCTACATCTTTGCCGACGACTCCATGCAGGGGCGTGCCGCGGGAACCGTGGGACATCACCGCGCCACCACCTGGCTCGCCGCCGAATTGGAAAAGATCGGACTGGAGCCGGCGGGAGACGACGGCACCTTCTTCCAGAATGTACCACTCAGGACGGTCACCGGTTCCGCCAACCTCAAGGTGGATGGCGTCCCCATCACCATGGGCACCGATTTTCTCATGCTCCCGGAGAACCTCATCGAGGGGTACGGCGGACGGATCGCCGGTCCCGACACCCCTACCATCTTCGGCGGACGCCTCGGCGCCCCCAACGCGATCTCACCCGCAGACGCGGCGGGCAAGCTCGTCGTCTTCCTCCCGCCGATCGCGGGGAATGGGCAGGCCTCCTTCGCCTTCTGGGCTCATCCGCAGATCGGCCAATACGCGGATGCGGCGGGTTTCCTGGTCGCGGCACTCGACATCTTCCCGCCCCAGTTCGCCAGCTTCCTCACCGACGAGTCGACCGGGTATTTCCCCGGCGATCTTCCGCAGGCCGGGCAGGTCGGGATGTTGGTCTCCCCGTCGGTCGCGGTCCGGATCGTGGGCCGCCCCCTGGAACAGGCCCTCCCCGGCGCCCTCGGGAAACCGCTCGGCGGCACGGCAGGGTACGAGTATCGCCACACCGAGGCGCCGGCTCGCAACGTCGTGGGGCTGCTCCGCGGCAGCGATCCCACCCTCAGCACCGAATACGTTCTCGTCGGTGCCCATAGCGACCACACCGGTCTCCAGGATGAGATCGTGGATCACGACTCCTTGCGCGTGTACAACACCGTGGTGCGTCCCCGCGGCGTGGAAGATGGGGAGGTGGAGGCCACCGCCGAACAGATCCCCCGGATCCGGCAGATGCTCGACAGCGTGAGGGCTCTCCGGCCCGGACGCCTCGATTCCATCGCCAACGGCGCCGATGACGACGGCAGCGGATCGGTGGCTCTGCTCGAGGTGGCCCAGGCGATGGCGGCCGCCCCGGACCGGCCCAGGCGCTCCATCCTCTTCATCTGGCATGTGGCGGAGGAACTCGGGCTCTTCGGGTCGGAGCACTTCAGCGACCACCCGACCGTCCCGCGGGACTCCATCGTCGCCGCCATCAACGTCGACATGGTGGGACGCGGCGGGGAGAGCGATCTTCCGAACGGCGGCCCCGGCTATCTGCAGCTCATCGGATCCCGGCGGCTCAGCACCGAACTCGGCGACCTGGTGGAGACCCGGAACACCGAGGGCCGTTTCGGGTTCCGCTTCGATTACCAGTTCGACGCCAACAATCACCCCGACCAGTACTACTGCCGGAGTGACCACTACAACTACGCCCGATACGGGATTCCGGTGGTGTTCATGTCCACCGGCGGGCATCGGGACTACCACATTGTCACCGATGAACCTCAGTACATCGACTACGACCAGTTGGCGCGGGTCTCCCGGTTCATTGAGGACCTGGCCCGGACCGTGGCGAACCTCGGCCACCGGGTGGTGGTGGACAAGCCGAAGCCCGACCCCGCGGCCCCCTGCGTGCAGTAGCGGTGACACCCTTGCCGTGCCCCCCCGGGGGCGGCATATTTCGCGCTGAAGGGGAGTAGCCTATCCGCCGAGTTCAGGCGGACAGCGGTATCGTCAAGACTGTCGGGCATCCCCCGGCACGGTACCGTGGGACCACGACCGGTACGGTCGTCATCAGGGCGAGACCTTCGTCCCCGGCTCAGGGCCGGGCGACGGGGTCTCGCCCTTTTGGCATGGAGAACACACAAGGAGCATGACGTGAACAACTTCAAGACCTTCATCCTGATGGCCGGCCTGATGGCCCTCTTTCTGGCCCTGGGCCAGATGCTGGGCGGCACCAGCGGCCTGATCATGGCCCTGGTTCTCGGATCGGCCATGAACTTCATCATGTACTTCTTTTCCGACCGGATGGTCCTCCGGATGTACCGAGCCAAGGTGGTGACGGCGCAGGAGGCCCCGGAACTCTACGCCCTGGTCGACCGTCTCCGTCAGCGGGCCGGTCTCCCGATGCCGGTCGTGGCCGTGGCGCCGCACGAACAGCCCAACGCCTTTGCCACCGGTCGCAGCCCCGAAAAGGCCGTCGTGGCCGTCACGACCGGGATCCTCAAGCACATGCCGCAGGACGAGCTGGAGGGTGTCATCGCCCATGAGCTGGCCCACATCAAGAATCGCGACATGCTGATTTCGACCATCGCCGCCGGGTTCGCCGGGGCGATCGGGTACCTCCCCTATCTGCTCATGTTCGGCGGGGGCCGCCGGGAAGGAGGGCATCCCGCAGTGGCCCTCGTCGTGATGCTGCTCGGACCGGTGGCGGCCATGATCATCCAGATGGCGGTCTCCCGCCAGCGGGAGTTCGAGGCCGACCGGGTCGCGGCCCAGATCCTCGGCCGACCCGACCCCCTGGCCCGGGCCCTGACCCGTCTGGACAGGATGGCCCGGCAGATCCCCATGGATGTGATGCCCGCCGCGGCCCCCCTCGCTCAGGTGAACCCCTTGGCGGCCCACGGCGGAGGGATCGCGGGACTCTTCAGCACTCACCCCCCGACGGAGGCACGCGTCCGGGCGCTGATGGCGCTCGGCCGGTCATCCTGACGTGACCGCGCACCCCCCGGCGGTGTGGCTCGGGTTCACGCTGCTGGTCGGGGTGCTCCTGGTCCTCGACCTCGGCGTCCTCAACCGACGGTCCCACACCCTTGCTCCCCGACAGGCACTGGCGTGGAGCGGGGGTGTCGTCGCCATGGCCCTCCTCTTCGGGGTGTTCCTCGGACTGCGCGAGGGTCCGACCCACGCCCTGGAGTATTACACCGGCTACCTGATCGAGCTCACCCTCTCGGTCGACAACCTCTTCGTTTTCATCCTGATCTTCCAGTATTTTGCGGTCCCCGCCGCGCTTCAGCCCAGGGTCCTCAAATGGGGCATCCTCGGAGCCATCATCATGCGAGGCGTCATGATTGGTGCCGGTGCCCTCCTCCTGAGTCGCTTCACCTGGATCATCTGGGTCTTTGGAGGCATCCTCATCATCACCGGAATCAGGATGTTCCGGGAGGCCCCCTCCCGGATCGAACCGGAGCACAATCCGGTCGTCCGGCTGGCCCGCCGGATCTTCCCCTTTACCCGGGCCTACGCCCGGGATGGTCGCTTCTTCATCCGCACCCGACGAGGGTGGGTGGCGACACCGCTTGTGCTGGTGGTCCTGATGATCGAATGGTCCGACCTGGTCTTTGCCATCGACAGCATCCCGGCCGTCTTCGCCGTCACCCGCGACCCCTTCATCGTTTACAGCTCCAACGTGTTCGCCATCATCGGCCTTCGCGCCCTCTACCTTGTTCTGGCCGGCGCCCTCGATCGCTTTTCGTATCTCAAGCCGGGGGTGGCTCTCATCCTCCTCTTCGTCGGGGTCAAGATGGTGGTCAGTCCCTGGGCCCACCTGCCACCGGCCTGGTCTCTGGTGATCATCATGACCATCCTCGCCACCGCCGTCGCCGCCTCCCTCGTCCTCCGCCCCTGGGGGACCCGAGCCGCGTGATCACCCTGTGCGACTGGCGCACGATGGAACGTCCCCCGGACTACATTTCGGACCGTCCAACGACACCGCCACTCGGAAGCCAATCATGTCGATTTCCCGAACCCTCCTGATCGGACTCTCCCTCCTCGCCGGTACCGGCTGTTCCTCGGGGTCGAGCGAGAACACCACCTCCCAGGAGACTTTGAACCTGGCTCGCGCCGCCTGGGCCAGCACCGGGATCACGACCTACTCCTTCACCATGCTCCGGTCATGCCTCTGCACCGGGGGAACCCAGATCGCACGGGTGGAGGTGGTGAACGGAAACATCGTCAGCCTGACCGACGAGACGACCGGCGCCCCGGTGACAGCCCCGTCCGACACCTTGTTCCGGACCTTCGTGGGCCTCTTTGACCTGACCCAGGACATCCTCGACCGCAATCCCGATGCCGTGACCCTCCGCTGGCAGTCCCAACTCGGCCATCCGGTCGATATCTTCGCAAACTTCGAGTTCCAGCGCGTGGACGATGACCTCAACATCAAGATCTCGGACGTGGTGCTCCCCGGATCGTGAGACTTGCCCCGGGATCAGGGGTGCGGATAGGTTCGTTCGCGTGAACCCCTCCATCCCCCGATCCAGGCCTCCCTGCTCCACCCTCGACCGGGCGCACCCAGTGCGCATCGGCGGAGGGAAGCCGGGCAGACGGGGATAGCGGTCCACGTGAACCGGGAGACCCCGGACGCCCCGCCGCTGAACTCGCCGGGGCGTCCGTCGCATGGGACCCACGATGTCGTGACCCTCGCGCGCCAACTCGTCTCCATCCCCTCACCCACCGGGGCGGAAGGTGAGGTCGCGTCGTTCCTGGCGAACCTCCTGACCCGCCACGGATGGCAGGTCCATCGGCAGGAGGTCACCCCCGGACGGGACAATCTCTACGCCACGCGCGCCACCCCGGTGGTGGTCCTCTCCACTCATCTCGATACCGTCCCGGGGGGACCGGCCCCGCACGAGGACACCCGCACGATGTGGGGACGAGGTATCGTCGACGCCAAGGGAATCGCCGCCGCCATGGTCACCGCCGCGGAAACGCTCGCGGACGAGGGGGAGAACCGGATCGGGCTCCTCTTCCTCGTCGGGGAGGAGGACGGGTCGGATGGCGCCCTGACCGCCGGCAACATCGCGGGCAAAGGGCGGTTCCTCATCAATGGGGAGCCCACGGAAAACCGTCTCGCCATCGGACAGAAGGGGACTCTCCGCGTCACCCTCACCGCCTCCGGATCTGCGGCGCACTCGGGGTATCCCGAACTCGGACGATCCGCCATCGATCCCCTGCTGGATGCGCTCCACGCCATCCGGTCCCTGGCCCTCCCGACGGACCCGGTGCTCGGTCCCTCCACGCTGAACATCGGCCGCCTCACCGGCGGAGTGGCGCCCAACGTGATTCCACCTCACGCGTCCGCTGAGCTGCTGATCCGCACCGTCGGACCATCCGGCCCCCTCCGCGACACCATCACCGCCCTCGCCGAACCCCTCGGCGTGGTCGCCGGCTTCCCCCTGGAGATTCCGCCCGTTCAGTCCACTCCCCTCGGTGGGTGGGATACGACGGTCGTCTCCTACACCTCCGACTGGCCCCTCCTCTCCGCCTGGGGCACCGGCTACCAACTGGGACCCGGTAGCATCCGGGTGGCCCATACCGACGACGAGCGGATCACCAAGGCGGAATTGCGCGAGGGGGTCTCGGCCTACATCCGCCTGATTCGCATGCTCCTGGAAGCCGATCGGACATGACCCCCCCGTCGAGTCGCATCCCGGTCGCCATTCTGGGCGCCACCGGCACGGTGGGCCAGAAGTTCGTGCGCCTCCTGGACGGTCACCCCTGGTTCGAGGTGGTGGCCTTGGCGGCAAGCGAGCGGAGTGCCGGACGCCTCTATGCCGACGTGGTCCGGTGGCGCGAGACGACTCCTCTCCCCGAGGCCATGGCCGGGATGGTGGTGACTCTCTGCGAGCCACCCCTTCCCGGTCGAGTGGTCTTCTCCGCCCTCGATGCCGAGATCGCCACCCCGATCGAGCAGGCCTTTGCCCGGGCCGGCGTCACCGTCGTCACCAACACCCGCAACCACCGCCTGGCGGAGGATGTCCCCCTCGTCATTCCGGAGGTCAACGGCCATCACCTTGACATGCTCCCCACCCAGCGGGCGGGCCGGGGCTGGACCGGCGCTCTCGTGGCCAACCCGAACTGCAGTACGGCGGGGCTCGCGATGGTCCTCGCTCCTCTCCACCGCGCCTTCGGCGTGGAGCGCGTCGTCGTGAACACGATGCAGGCGGTGTCCGGGGCCGGCTACCCCGGGGTGGCGTCGCTCGACATCCTCGACAACGTGATCCCCTTCATCAGCGGCGAGGAGGAGAAGATCGCAGCCGAAACCGGCAAATTGCTGGGAGACATGACCGCGGGCACCTTCCGGAATGCCGCGATCGCCGTGAGCGCGCACACCAACCGGGTCCCGGTGATCGACGGGCACACCGAAACGGTCTCCGCCGGATTCGCACGGCGTGTCACCCCAGACGAGGTGCGCCACGCGCTGCTCGCCGCCGCTCCGTCCGACCTCCTCCGCTCCCTCCCCTCCACGCCCGAGCACCCGATCGTGGTGGACCCTCGACCCGACCGGCCGCAACCACGGCTCGACCGCGACCGGGGCCGGGGCATGACGGTCACGGTGGGACGGATCCGCCCCTGCCCCGTGCTCGACGTGCGGCTCGTGCTCCTGGTGCACAACACGATCCGCGGCGCCGCGGGTCTCGCGATTCAGGACGCCGAGCTACTCGTCGCCCGGGGGGACGTGACGTGATCGTCGCCAAGTTCGGGGGAACCTCGGTGGGCGACGCCGAGGCGATCCGTCGCCTCGTTCGCATCGTCAGCGACCGCCTCCCCGAGCAACCGGTGGTGGTGGTCTCGGCCCTCGCCGGCGTTACCGATCAGCTGCTCCGCCTCGCCACGATGACGGCCCACGGCGACGGGGACGCGGTCCGGGACGGTGTCTTTGCCCTCGCCACGCGCCACCGCGAGGTGGCCGACTCCCTCGGGCTCGACGAGGCCGCCGTCTCTCCGGTGCTGGAGGAGATCGCCCAGGTCGGTGTGGTCCTCGCCGAGCGGTCGGGCCGCACACCCACACCGGAAGAACTCGACTGGCTGGCGGGTCATGGGGAGCGGTGGAGCAGCGCGATCGTCGTCGCGGCCGGCGCCGCAGCCGGTCTTCCCGTAGTGCTGGTCGACGTGCGGTCCGTCATGCGGACCGACGCACGATTCACCCGGGCCGTGCCGGACCGGGTGGCCCTGGCCCAGGCCGCTCCCCGGGTGTTCGGTCCGCTCCTGGAGCAGGGCAAGGTCCCCGTCACCCAGGGGTTCCTGGGCCGAGCCCCCGACGACCGCCCGACGACTCTGGGCCGGGGCGGCTCCGACTTCACTGCCACGCTGCTCGGGGGGGCACTCGGCGCCACCCGCGTGGAGATCTGGACCGACGTGGATGGGCTCATGACCGCAGATCCCCGCGTCGTCCCCCATGCCCGCTGCCTCACCGTCGCCACCTACGAGGAGGCGGCCGAGCTCGCCACCTTTGGCGCCAAGGTGCTGCACCCCGCGACCCAACTCCCCCTGGTGGAAGCCGGGATTCCGATCCACATTCTCAACTCGAGACGCCCCGAGGGCCCGGGAACCCGGATCGTGGCCGGCGTGGACTTCGACCTCGCCAGCGGGCCGGTCCGGTCCATCTCCTGGAAGCGGGGCATCACGGTGATCACCGTTCAGGCCCCCCGCATGCTGGGCGCCTATGGGTTTCTCCGGCGCCTGTTCGAGATCTTCGAGCGGCACGAGGTGGTGGTCGACGTGCTGGCCAGCAGCGAGGTGAGCGTGTCGCTGACCATCGAGGACGAGGCGGCGCTCGGATTTCTCCGGCCCGAGCTGGAGGCCCTGGGACGGGTCGACGTCGCCACCGGGCGGGCCATCGTGGCCGTGGTGGGAATCGGATTGCGCACCACGCCGGGCATCGCGGCGCGACTCTTCGGCGCCATCAGCGACACCAACGTTGAGGTGATCTCGCAGGGATCGTCCGCGATCAACGTGACCTTTGTCGTGCGCGCGGAGGAGGCGCCCGGCGTGGTGCGCCGCCTGCACGACGCCTTCATCGGCACGGAGGGCTGATGCGCATCGCCATCGTCGGAACCGGTCGCATGGGAACGGCCGTGGCCACCGTGGCCGAGTCGCGAGGCCACGAGATCGTGGCGCAGATCGGCCGGGAGGAGAATGGAGACGGGTTGACCCGCGCGCAGTTGGGGAACCCCGACGTGGTGGTGGAGTTCACCCGGCCCGAGGCCGTGGAGACCAACCTTCGCCGGCTGCTGGCGCTCGATCTGCCGGTGGTGACCGGTACCACAGGATGGCTCGATCATCTCCCCGAGGTGACCCGGGTCGTCATGGAGAGATCGGGTGCGTTGCTCCACGCCGTCAACTTCTCCATCGGGGTCCAGCTCTTTCTCCGCGCGGCGGAGACCCTGGCCACCGCCGCCCGCGGCCTGGACACCTTCGACGCCGCGATCACCGAAACGCACCACACCGCGAAACGGGACGCGCCCTCCGGCACCGCACTCGACCTGCAGGCCCGCCTCCGCAATTGTGACCCCGATCGCGCCTTTCCCATCACCGCCCTCCGGCTCGGCGCGGTGCCGGGGACCCACCAGCTCCTCTACGACGGCCTGGCGGAGTCCATCACCCTGACTCACACGGCGCGGGATCGATCGATCTTTGCCGAGGGGGCGGTCCGCGCCGCCGAGTGGCTCCCCGGTCACCCGGGGGTGCACACCTTTGCCGACATGCTCTTCGGAGGATCCTCATGAGCTTCACCGGATGCGGTACCGCGATCGTCACCCCGATGCGCGACGATGGCGCGCTCGATCTGGAGGCGCTGCGACGGCTGGTGGAATGGCAGATCACGGAAGGGATCGACTTCCTGGTGCCGTGCGGATCCACCGGGGAGGCCCAGACCCTCACGCCCTTGGAACGGGAGACGGTGGTGCGCACCGTGGTCGAGACCGCCGGGGGCCGGGTTCCGGTGGTGGCCGGCGCCACCGACAACGACACCCGCCGCGCCGTGGACGAAACGAAGGCCATGTGCAGCCTGGGAGTGCAGGGGATCCTGAGCGCCACGCCCTACTACAACAAGCCCACGCCCGAGGGTCTCCGCCGCCACTTCGAGGCCGTGGCCGATGCCTCCACCGTTCCGGTGATCCTGTACAACGTGCCGGGGCGCACCGGGCTCAACATGCGGCCCGACACCGTCCTGGCGCTCGCGGCGCATCCCCGCATTGCCGGGATCAAGGAGGCGAGCGGCGATCTGCTCCAGGCGATGGCCATCCTGGCGGACCGGCCCGAGGGGTTCGTCGTGCTGTCGGGGGAGGATGCCCTCACGGTTGGCATGGTGTCCTGCGGGGGAGACGGGCTCATCTCCGTCACCAGCAACGAGGTGCCCGGCCCCATGACCGAGATGGTCCGCGCCGCCCGCGCCGGGGACCTGGCGAGGGCTCGCGCCCTGCTCTACCGGCTCCTTCCCCTCATCGACGCGAACTTCGCCGAGACCAACCCCGGCCCTGTCAAGGCGGCGCTCCACCTGATGGGCCACATCGAGAACGTGCTCCGGCTTCCGCTCGTGCCGGTATCGGACGCGACCACGGACCTCCTGCGCGCGGCGCTGGCTCGGGCGGGGGCGGGGGCGGCATGAGCGGGTCGGGAAAGGAAATGACGTTGCGTCCGGTCATCGAACGGTACGCCGACGGGGTTCCCGAGGCCGAACGCGCAGCGGCGCTGGACGTGTTCCTTGAATTCCGGGATGCCCTCACCCGCGGAGAGATCCGCGCAGCAGAACGTAATGACAGGGGAAACTGGACCACCAACACCTGGGTCAAGCAGGGTATTCTGCTGGGTTTCCGGCTCGGGGCTCTGGAGGCGCTCCCGCCGGCCGGTCCCCTGACCTTCGTGGACAAGAACACCTTCCCCCCCCGGACCTTCCGTGTGGAGGACGGGATCCGCGTGGTGCCGGGGGGGTCAACTGTTCGTGAGGGGGCTTATGTGGCGCGGGGGGTGGTCTGCATGCCCCCGATGTACATCAATGTCGGGGCCTTCGTGGATGAGGGGACGATGGTCGACTCCCACGCCCTGGTGGGGTCGTGCGCCCAGATCGGCAAGCGGGTGCACCTCTCCGCCGCAGCCCAGATCGGCGGGGTGCTCGAACCGGCCGGGGCGCTCCCGGTGATCATCGAGGATGACGTGCTGGTCGGGGGGAACTGCGGAGTGTACGAGGGGACGATCGTGCGGGAGAGGGCGGTGCTGGCACCCGGGGTCCTCCTCACCGGCGGAACTCCGGTGATCGACCTGGTGCACGACCGGGTGCTGCGGCGCGAGGGGTCGGCCCCGCTGGAGATCCCCGCGGGTGCGGTGGTGGTTCCCGGCACCCGGCCGGTGAGGCAGGGGCCCGGTGCGGAGGCGGGGGTGGCGCTCTATGCGGCGGTGATCGTGAAGTACCGCGACGCGCGAACCGATGCGGCAGTGATGCTGGAGGAGCTGTTAAGGTAGGCGGTAGGCGGTAGGGGCGGTAGGCGGTAGGGGCGACCGGCGGTCGCCCACGATGGGCGGTAGCTGTCATCCCGAGCCGCAGGCGAGGGATCTGAGCACGTGGCCCCACGAGTTCATCTGGTCGATCACCGGGCATCGGTCCGAAACCGATACATCACCACGCTCGGCTCCCCCTCCTCGCTCATCACGCTCCCCAGGAGGTGATCCGACCCGACCTCCCAGATCTCCATTTCCGCAGGCAGGGTTATCGTGCCGATCGCCGAGCCATCAGGACGGAAGGCGGCGAGCGAGGTGTGCCCATCCCCAGGGGAGGAGGTCACCAGCCAGAGGTTCCCAGCGCGATCCGTCAGGATCTTCGTGTAGACCGGGAGGAATTCCGGCCTCGGCACCGCCGCGAACACCTTCTTCTGAGCCTCGCGGATGCTGGCAGTGCTGCGAACGCGGCCGACCAGTCGCTCAATGGCTGCGTCATAGTGCTCCGCCGTGGAGGGTCGCACGGGCAGGTCGAGCTGGATCGGAGGGAGCGGGCGGCCTGTCAGATCATACACGTCAACTCGGGGTTCCGCGCCAGTGCCAGCATAGAGCCGGTCGGTCCCGAGGGCCATGGTGGCGAGCGGCGCCATGACACGGTTGTGCCCCACGATCAGCGTGTCCACTCCGCCGATGCTGTCACCACCGGCGTCAAGAATGCGGAGGCGCGCCGTGAGCAGAGGGGACTCGGCGGATGGGCGGGGGGGGACGGCCGCAGGACCGATACGGGTAACCAGGACACCGGCGGCGGAGCATTCCACCACGGAGGCGGATGGCACCCGGAACTCCCTGACGGGGGCAAGGGAATGGTCGAGCACCGTCACGCGGTCCTCGCCGGCATCGAACGTCAGGAGCGAGTCGCCCGGACAGCGCCGAACCCGAACGAGGAATCGAAACTCTCCGGGGCCACTCCCCCGACGGCCCATGGAGCCGATCCGGTGACCGGTGGAGTCGAATCGCACGACAGCGTTCCCCCCCATGTCGGCGACCACGATGGATCCGTCCGGAAGCCGGGTGGCATCGTTGGGATTGAAAAGCTGTGCCGCCTCATCGGGCAACGTGGCCGCGATGACCACCGGCCCATCGAGGAGATGGAAAGCACCGCTGGTCTCACCGAGCGCACCCGATTCCCCGTCCTCCCTGATGCCGTCTGACGTGCACGCGCCTCCTGCGACGCTGAGCAGGAGGATCCACGGGAGGACGATGGTCGCAGTCCGCCCTGCACGCCCGCCCATGAGACGCCGCTCCCGGGCCTGTGACCCGTCGGCGTTGGAAATTGCATTACCCTTCATCGTGCCTCCATACTTCGGGTGACGATCTCTTCCAGATCCCATGGGAGTCCAGTATGCATCACGGCCGGGTCACGGCCAAGGTCAGGTCTTGTTTCTTCCATTTGTGAATTATTTCACAAGCAACGGCGCCCAGCCAAAAGATCCCCCTGTGACGTCCCGTGCACCCGGTGGCGCGTAGGGACGGTTCGTGAACCGACCTTCCGCAACGGGCCGAGCAAGGGGCGGGTAGGGGCACAGCGTGCTGCGCCCTTCCCGGAAACGGGATCCATTGCCGCAGGCGCCGAGCCCGGTCATGAGCCAGGGGATTCCGGCATGAAGGCCACCCATCACTCACTGCACCGGCATCCGCTCACGAGATCGCCACGGCCCCCTTCGGGGTCCTCGCGATGACGGCACCGGGGATTCGGCTCCCCGCTTTCGCGGGGACAAGCTTCGCCGGGGTGACGTTCCGTGGATCGTGAGGGCCACGCTTCCTCCGGCCACATCTGGTGACATTCCCTAAATCCCTACTCCCTATTCCCTACTCCCCATTCCCTATTCGCCCCTACCGCCTACCGCCTACCGCCTATCGCCTATCCCAACGACAGCCCCCCATCCACCACCAGCGTCTGCCCGGTGATGTGGCGCGCGTCATCCGAACAGAGAAACGCCACCACGTTCGCGATGTCGCCGGGATCCGCCAGACGGCCCAGCACCGATCGCTTGCGGGCCCGGTCGATCACGTCGGGCGGAAGCTCTTCCAGCCGTTCCGTGCGCACGAACCCCGGCGCCACCGCGTTCACGTTCACGTTGGCCGGGCCGAGCTCCACCGCGGCGCTCCGGGTCAGTGCCTCGAGTCCCGCCTTGCTCGCCGCATAGCTCGCCACACCGAACCCCGGACGGATCGCCTGGTGGCTCGACACCGATACCACCTTCCCGAACCGCTGCTGCCGGAACACCTGCGACAGCTCGGCGATGCAGTTGAAGGCCCCGGTCAGGTTCGTCTCGATGACATCGTTCCAGGTGGCCGGGCTCAGCCGCCACAGCGCTCCGTCCTTGGCGATGCCGGCATTGTTGATGAGGTAGTGCACCGTGCCGAACCGCTCGCACGCCTGCCGCATGAACTCAGCGACCTCGGCCCGGTTCCGGACGTCACAACAGTTGGCGTAGACCTCCACTCCCATCGCGGTGAGCGAGGTCTCGGTGAGCAGGGCGCTCTCCCGCACGTCCCGGCCCGGGAGATCCTTGAAGCAGAAGACGATGTTGCATCCCTGGCGGGCGAACTCCATCGCGATCGCCCGTCCGAGTCCGGTGGCGCCTCCGGTAATAAGAGCCACCCTGCCCCGGTGTCCCGCTCCGGAGTCAACCGAGGGCTTCGGCTCGGTCAGGGTGGCCCCGGCGGTCCCCTCGGGTGCCCCGGCATGCCACGGGGTACCCCGGCTCGGATTGGGATAGGGCATAGATGTCGAAGCTACGGGCCCCCGCGGCGTGCCGCAAGGCGTCCCCCTCTCCCGCTAGCGGCTGGCCCGCCACCAGGCGAGGCTCGCCACCCCGACCACCAGCGCCGCTGTCAGGAGCGCCCTCTCTCCCCCCGACACCTGGTACAGCGCCCCGTATCCCAGTCCGACCGGGAGGGCCAGGAGCGCCACGCTTCCCTGGTAGGAGCCGAAGGCCCGCCCGGTACGGACCGGAGCCAGCCGGGCGATGGCCGCCTTCTCCGCGCTCTCCAGCAGACCGCTCACCACCCCGAAACACAGAAACACGAGAATTCCGCCCCCGGTGCCCGTCACGCGTCCGAAAAGAGCGAGAACGACGGCGAGCAGTACGCCGCCGCCCACCAGGGTGCGGGAGCTTCCCACTCGATCCGTGAGCCACCCGCCGGGCCAGGCCGCCAGGGAACGCACCACGTGCAATCCCGCCCAGACCAGGGGCACCGTGGCAACGGATGTCCCCAGATCCTGGAGGCGGAGCAGCAACAGGGCCTCCGGCATCCGGCCACCCACGAGTACCGCCAGCGCCGCCGCCGGTACCCAGAACCCCCGGCCCTCGGCATCCACCTCCCCGGCCGGAGGATTCATCTTCTCGGACGTTCGAACCGCGGAAGCCACGGGAGTGGCCGATCGTTCCCGGGCCGCATGGATCAGGGCCCGATGGAGAACCAGAAGCACGAGGAGTCCGGGAATCGCCGACCAGAGGATCACGTCCCGCACCCCCTGGCCCGCCGCCAGCAGTCCCCACGCGGCGAGCGCTCCGAGTACGGCCCCGAGGTGATCGGCCGCGCGGTGGAATCCGAAGGCCCGCCCGTGGAGTGCGCGTGGAGTGATGTCCGCGATCAGGGCATCCCGGGCCGGACTGCGAAGCCCCTTCCCCACTCGGTCGGTGACCCGGAGTCCGACGACCTGCCACGCCGTCCCGGTCACCGCGATCAGGGGCCGGATCGCCACCGCCAGGGCGTAGCCCCATCGGATCAGGGGAAACCGCCAGCCGGGCCGGTCGGCGAGGCGACCGCTGATCCACCGGATGCCCCCGCCGGCCAGATCGGCGGCCCCGTCCAGGGCGCCCAGCGCCACGGCGCCGCCTCCGGGCAGGGCGGTCACGAACGCGGGAAGCAAGGGATAGACCATCTCGCTCGCCAGATCATTGCCGAGCGACACGAGGGAGAGACCCCGGACCGTGGCCGGGAGACGCGCCGGATCGGTACCCGGCGCAGGCATCGTCATGGATCGAGGTCCAGTCCCCACCGGATCAGGGTCACGGGAAAGCCACCGAACTGCAGCATCCCCGCAGTGGCCGCGAATCCCGGCTCCCCCGCATGCGAAGCAACCCAGTCCCGTCGGGTCACAGCCAGACCCTCGGCGCCAAGCACCGCCGCCACCGCCACGGTCGGCTCCCGCGCGATCCGCCGGATCTCGGCGAGGAGTACCTCCGGCGGCCAGGGAAGATGCGTGGCCAGATGTTCCACCGCCGTCGTTGCGGACCACTGGCGCGTGTGCATCCCGATGTCGGCCAGGGCCAGGTGGAGGGCGCCGTATCGCAGAACCCGGTACCGGAGCCCGTCGGCGGGATCGGTCAGGAATCCGCTCCCGGCCATGAGATCGGCGGCATGGAGCGCCCACCCACGCATCCGTCCGGTGCTCGCGGGCAGGCGGCGCACCGCCGAGTCGAGGCTCCGCTGCGCCGAGCCGAGGAGGTGCATTCCCGGCACGCCTCCGAGCACCGCTGTGAGAGCGGGGCCCCGCCATGCCACCGACGCAGGACTCACTGATAACACGGCGGGCCACACTCCGTCCCGTCCCGCGGGACGATAGCGCCCCCACGGCGCCAGGATGGTCTCCGGTTCCCCCGCCGGTGCGAGCTCCAGATCGTCACCCCCGTCTCCCTCCGCCACGAGGCCCATCTCCACCGCATGCCGGCGTGCGGCGGGAAGCCAGGCGGCCACGGACTCCACCGGGTCCCCTGTTTCTTCCGTGGCCACGCGCTCCAGGATTTCGCGCCACCCGGCATCGGGATCGATCCGGGCGGCGGCCTCCTCCACCTGGGGCAGGGTGTCCTCCACCGCATGCATCAGATGACGCCAGAGCTCGGCGGCAGTTCCCCGCTGGGCGTGCTCGTGGTGGAGACGGCGTTCGAAGTCATCCTCGCCCGCCGCAAAGGCCTGGGCCTCGGCGTGGACCTCCATCTCATCCCGCAGGGCAACGCCGAACTCGATCAGCTCCCGCAGCGCGGCTTCCGCGCGCGCGCTGAACGTGGCGGGGTCCGGGGCGAGGGGAGCGTGGCGCACCACCACGGCCTGAAGCAGCGTTCCCAGACCGGGGAGCAGGGCTCGTGCCGTGTCGAGGAAGACCGAAGGGGGTTCGGCCAGGGTCAGCCGGGCCGTGGCCAGGAAGCGGGGGATGGCGTCGAGCCGGTCCGAGGCCACGGCCGCGGAGTCCCCGTCGGCGGGAAGACGGAGCAGGGCCTCACACGCGGTGACCAGATGGTGAACCCAGAGCGCGGGATCGTGCCGGTGCGGGGCCTCGTCGTGAATCCGGGATTCCTCCACCCGGAGCAGGTCGAGCAGAGCGGTGCGGTTGATTTCCTCCGACATCTCCTCGACGTCGATCCCCTCCACGGCCCCGGCGATGGAGCGGGTCGCCGCCAGATACTCCTGCACGGCCTCCACATCCCAGTCACCCAGACGCGCGTCCGCCTCGTGAACCCCCTGGAGGCTCGCCGAGGCGGGATCGAAGTGGTCCTGGAGATCGAGCCAGGACCGGCAGAGATCGTCAGGAGTGGGGGACGGGGCCATGACACTCCGCATCGTTGCCCAGGCTCGCCTGGAGCGTGAGGTCGGTGACCTGCACCCGGTCGCCCAGCATGCTCTGCGTCACCACGGCCCGTTCGATCCGGCAGTCCGCTCCCACGATGCTGTCCGCCACGGTGGCGTCCCGGATCACGGTGCCCGATTCCACCGTCACGTTCGGACCGAGGATGGCACGTTCGAGGGTCACCCCCTCCCCGATCAGCACCGGTGCGTGGATCGTCACTCCGGGAATCGTGGGGGGAGCCGGAGCATGGCTCGCCAGGAGGGTCGCGTTGGTCTCCAGAAGGGTGTCGAGCTTGCCGCAGTCGTGCCACCCTCCCACTTCGGCCGTGAGGATCCGGCGGCCGTGGTCGATCATGTGCTGGAAGGCGTCGGTCAGGTAGTACTCCCCCTTGTTCGTGGGGGCCTGCAGGGTGTGGTCGATGCCGGCCCAGAGGGCGTCGACGTCGCGAATGAAATAGAGCCCGATGTTGGCGAGCTTGGACACCGGCGTCGACGGCTTCTCGACGATCCGGGTCATGTACCCCTCCGGGTCGGTCACGACCACGCCGAACCGCTGCCAGTCCTCCACCTCCTTGGCCCAGATGATCCCGTCGGCGTCACTGCGGGAAATGAGAGTAAGGTCGGCGTCGAACACCGTGTCCACGAAGATGATCAGGACCGGACCATGCACGTGCGGCCGGGCCAGGTTCACCGCCCCCGCGGTGCCGTCCTGAACCCGCTGTTCAATGAACCGGGAGGGCCACCGGTACCGGGAGCGCGCATGGGCCTCGACATGCTCCTTGAGGTGGCCGGTGATGAAGATGAGCTCCGACACGTCGAGCCCCTCGAGCCGGTCCATGACCCAGTCCATCACCGGCCGGCCGGCCACGCGCAGCAGGGGTTTCGGAACCAGGTGGGTATGGGGACGGAGACGGGTGCCCTTGCCGGCCAGCGGAATGATCACCTGCATGTCAGCTCCTTCCGTAGCGGTCGCTCAGGCGCACGAGATCGTCGAGCTCCGGCGTGGAGGCCTCGAGCACGTCGCTGTCGGTCACCGCCTCGATCTGGTGGATGGTGCCCGCTGGAATGTGGACGGAGTCCCCCTCCCGAAAGGGCCGGGATTCCGCGGTGTCTCCCTCTCCCAGCCGGAGGATCATCTCGCCCCGCAGCAGATGCATCGTTTCGTCCTTCACCCGGTGGTACTGGCAGCTCAGCACATGCCCCGCGCGCACGTGCAGAATCTTCCCCACGTAGCGGTCGGTGTGGGCCCAGATCAGTTCATGTCCCCACGGCTTGTCCACGCGCCGGGGAAGGGGGAGGGGGAAGGGGAGGGGAAGGGAGACGGGGGCCTCGGTCATGAGCGGTCCACCAGGTGGAAGGTAAAGGCCGGGGGAGCGGCGATGCACTCCCGCATGCAGACCCCGCACCCGATGCAACCTTCGGACCGCAATACCGGATGGCCATCGTTGTCCATGACGAGTGCTCGTTCCCCCACCGGGCAGGCATCGGTGCAGACCTGGCAGGTGGTGCCCCGGAAGGTGACGCACCGTTCGGGAACGAACTCCACCCGGCCCAACTGGTACCCTTCCCACCCGTGGTCCGGACGGGTCAGCGCCCCGGTGGGACAGGCGGTGACGCAGGGCATGTCGGGGCAGCCGATACAGGGCTGCCGGCGGGTGTCGATCTCCGGCGTTCCGGCGGCGAGGCCCCCCCGCGAGGAGACTTTCACGATGGCCCCGACCGGACAGACCGGCAGACACTCCCCGCAGCGGGAGCAGGCGGCGAGGAACGCCATCTCGGGGAGGGCGCCCGGAGGCCGGAGATACCGCCGATCGGACACCCGTTCCTCGGTGGCCGTCATCATCCGCTCGACCCAGTCCCCCAGACTCTGCTTGAGGAAGTGGCGCCGGTCCCCCGGTCCGAGTCGCATCGGCCGGCTCAGAGCACTGACCGGATCCAGCCCCCATCCACCGCGATGGACTGGCCGGTGATGTAGCTGGCCCGCGCGGAGGCGAGGAAGGCGGCGAGGGCGGCGAACTCGCCCGGTTCACCGATCCGCCGCATCGGAATCTCCGCTTCCCACCGCGCGGTGACCTCGTCGGGGGTCGTTCCCTCCGCCGTGGCCATGTGGGCGGCCAGGTCCACCACCCGTTCGGTCCGGGTGTATCCTGGCATGAGATTGTTGACGGTCACCCCCTCGGCCGCCACTTCGTTGGCCAGGGTCCGTGCGAAGGCGGTGACGGCGCCGCGGAGACTGTTGGAGAGCATGAGCCCGTCGACCGGCTGCTTGGCCGCGATGGAGGTGATGTTGAGGATGCGCCCCCAGCGGCGCTCCCGCATCGCGGGCAACACCGCGCGGGTGAAGGTCACCGCGCTGGTGAGCAGGATGCGGGTGGCCGCCTCCCAGTCCTCGGGCGAGAGTTGCTCGAACCGGCCGGCCCGGGGGCCTCCGGAGTTGGTCACCAGAATGTCGACATGTCCAAAGGTGCGCCGCGCATCCGACACGACCCGCTGCACCTCCTCCGGCACCGCCACGTCGGCCACCACAGCGTGCACCCGTCCCCCGCGGGCCCGGATCGCGTCGCAGGTGGCATCCAGGGCGGCCTTCCCCCGGGCGCAGATCACCACGGCCGCCCCCTCCGCCGCCAGTTCCTCCGCCACCGCGCGACCGAGCCCCTTGCTCCCGGCCGCCACGATGGCCACCCGGTCCTTCAGTCCGAGATCCATGGGACTACCGCCTCAGGTATGCGTCCGTTCCGCTCAGCCAATCGGCCCGCGGCGGGCTGAAGATGTCCACATCCAGCGTATCCTCCAGGGCCTCCGCCTTGTGCCACACCATCGAGGGGAGGTGGAGCACCTCTCCCGGTCCCACCACCACCTCCTCCGACTCATCCTCTCCGATCCAGAACCGGAGCGCCCCCTCCAGCACATAGGTCAGTTGTTCGTTCTCGTGCTGGTGACGGGGCACGAGGCACCCCTTCTTGAGATACACATGCGCCAGCATCATCCGGTCACCCGTGATCAGCCGCCGGTCGAGCAGGTCGTTCACCTTTTCCTTCGGCATGTCGTTCCAGCGATACCACGTCACCCCCGGTGCGGTCATGTCGGTTTGTCTCCCCTGTCAGCGGCGAACCGCGGTAAGATTGAGGAAGGCCCGGCGGAGGCTGTCCGCCTTGCCCGCGGCCTCCAGTGCCGACCAGAGCCGGTCGACGGTGTCCCGGTCCACCAGCCCCGGCGGCGAACCCTGTTGTGCGGTGGAGAGCCCCTCCTCCTCCCGGAACAGATCCACGGCCGCGGCCAACTCCGGCGTGTAGCGGTCCGCCCCCGGACCCCGGCGGAGCACCGCTTCATCGCTCCGATAGTAGCCCAGGGCGTGCAGCATCAGGGTGAGCTGCCACACGTCATTCCCGGACTGTTGCTCCAGGGTCCGGTATCCCAGCGTCTGCGAAATCGTCTCGTAGATCCGCCGCAGCTCCGCCACCGGTTCCGGATGTTCGCACACATTGATGTGGGCGGTGATCCCATCGGGGCGGCGCGAGTGACCGGGCCGGGGATCCGCCACGATCACCGCCGCCGACTGCGTCCGCCCCTTCCGGGAATCCCCTCCCATCGCATGACCGGCGGCCAACGCCTCGATCAGGCGGTCAGCCAGATGGCGGGGACTTCCCTCGCTCGCTTCGAAGGTCTGCCCGACCGCCTCCACCACTTCGGGACCCACCAGCAGGTTCCCCTGCGTCACATAGTTGGTCCCCATCCGTCCTCCCGCCCAGGGACCATTCCCTGCCCCGGTGTGCTGGGCCCCGCTCCCCTGGAGGCCGAGCACACCCACTTGGCGGGAATCGGCCAGGGAATCGGCGGCCACGAGATCTCGAAGGGCATCGGCCGGTGCGATCCCGGCGGCCAGCGCATCGAGCAGCTCCGGCCCATAGGCCACGCGGGTGTTGGCCTGGGTGGCCACACCTCCCACGCCCGCCCTGACCCAGGGGACCCCGTTCCCCACGCAGGGGACCCGGGTGGTGACGGCGACACCAATCTCCCCTGTGGCGGGATCCCGCGCCACGATGCTGAAGGTGTGGAATACCGCGTCAGGGCCGGAGCCCCAGGCGACCGGTTCTTGGGCGGTGAGTGCTCCAGCCGATCCCAACACCAACACGATCGTGGCGCGCCACACGGTGGTCACGGGGTCTCGTCCGGAGTGAGCCAGTGGCTGAACCACTGCCGCAGCCGCCCGAGCCGGTCCACCAGGAGCCACGGCTCCCCGGTGCGCGAGAGGTCGTGGGTCGAACGGGGATAGCGCACCCATTCCACCGGCGTTCCCTGCTTCTTGAGCCCCATGAACCACTGCTCGGCGTCGGTCATCGGCGTGCGATGATCCTCCTCGGACTGCACCATGAGCGTCGGGGTCGTCACCTGCCGAATGTAGCGGATCGGCGAGAGGGAATCGTACATCGCGGGGTTGTCCCACGGCTTGCCGTAGAACTCGAACTCGGTGAGGCCCTGCGCGTCGGACGATCCGTACCAGGACCACCAGTTGCTGATCATCCGGTCGGTCTGAGCCGCGGCGAACCGCTGCGTCTTGACCGTCACCCAGGCGGTCATGACCCCGCCATACGATCCCCCGGTCACGCCGAGCCGCGCGGGATCCACGTCGGGGCGGGCGGCGGCGATGTCCACCGCCTTCATCAGGTCCTCGTAATCCTCGGCGAACCACCGGCCCCGGGTGGCGAAGGTGAAGTCGGCGCCGTACCCCGAGGAGCCGCGGGGGTTGGTGAAGAGCACGAACATCCCGGCCCCGGCCAGGTTCTGGAACTCGTCGAACCAGTTCTCGCCGTAGGCCGAGTGGGGGCCGCCGTGAATGTAGAGCACCAGGGGATAGCGCTTGCCGGCCTGGTAGCCGTGCGGCTTCATCAACCACCCCTCGATCTCCAGTCCTCCCACGGAGGGGTAGGTGAACCGTTCGGCGTCGCTCCAGGCGATCTCCGAGTTCAACGAATCGTTGACGGTGGTGAGTTGCCGTTCCCCGGTCCCGTCGGGCCGCGCCACGTAGAGTTCGGTGGGCCGGGTCAGGCTGGTGGAAACGTAGGCCACGACCGCTCCCGCGGTGTCGTAATCGAATCCGCTCAGGCGACGCCGCCCCGCGATCGTTTCGGTCCGGCGACCCGAGGCGGGATCCACGAGGTGCAGGGCCGTGCGCCCGCCGATGGCAGCACTCACCGCGAGGCGGCCGTCCCGGAGCCAGGCCACATCGCCCGGTTCGTACTGCCAGTCGCCGAGCAGGTCGCGCACCGAACCATTCCGCACCTCCACCACCTGCAGCTGGGCCTGGGCGGTCCGGGCCACCCGCGTCACGAAGGCGAGCCGGGCTCCATCGGGCGACCAGACCAGCCCTCCCTCGCTCCCGTCCCCCCGCGTCAGCCGCCGGGGTTCCCCGCCCGTAGCCGGCAGAAGGAAGATGTCGCTGTCATTCCGGGGCGCCTCGTCCCGGGCGGCGTCGTAGGGGAGTTTCGCGATTGAATCGCGGATCGCCTGGACCAGCGAGTCGGGCCGGAGTTCCGGATCCGCGGTGAACGCGATCCACTGCCCATCGGGCGACACGGTGACATTGCGGTGCGAGTAGGCGGAGCGGGTGAGCTGCTCCCGGGCCCCGGTGTCCCCCCGGCGGCGCCAGACCTGGGCCGCCCGGTACTCGGGGGCGCGGGCCGGGTTGGCGAGGAATCCCTGGTTGTTCGATATGTAGGGGAGATCCACGATGTGGCGGCCGTCGAACCGGGCCGGATCGACCGGGCGGGTGACGGATCCCCACGGGGGGCGCGCCGTGGCCGGCATCTTCGCGAAGGCGGTGTCGCGGGTCCGGTCCGCCGAATCCCGCGGCGGGGGCGCTCCCCACACGATCACCTGCCGGTCGCGGGTGAGGGAGGCCCCGGCGGGAATCGAGTCATAGACAAAGGCCTCGCCCCCGGTTCCATCCATGCGCATGGCCCACGACCGGGCCGAGCTCCCCGGCCGCGTGGAAGTAAAGAGCAACAGGGTCCCGTCGGGCGACCAGCGCGGATTCGAACTCTCCACCGTGGGCACCGTGATCCGCCGGGCGGGGGTGCTTCCATCGGCGGGGGCGAGCCAGATTTCGCTGTGTCGCCGGTTCTCCTTCTCCGCGACGGTGGTCACGGTGAAGGCGATCCGCCGCCCGTCGGGCGACACCGCGGGAGAGGACACGGTGGTGACCCGGTGCCAGTCGGCAGGGGTGAAGGCTCGGCCCTGGGCCAGGGCGGTGGCAGGCACCAGAAGCAGCAGCGCGGACAGGAGGGAACGCATGGAGACTCCTCGTCGGTAGGAACGCGGGGGAATGGGAGGGAATGTAGTCAGGACGTAGAACATAGGACATAGGACACAGGATGGTTTGTGGCGCTTGCTTGCGGACCCGGCGGGACCTGTCATCGCGAGGCGGCCACGCCGCCGTGGCGATCTCGTGAGCGGAAGCCGCCCGGCCCTCCATGCTCGGCCTTCGATTCGGATTTCCCGGTGCTGACGCCCCTTGCTCGGCCGGTCGAGGAAGTGCGGTTCACCACCCGCCCCTACACGCCACCGGAGGAACGGATCACCTCCCCCGAGCCCCGCGAGGGGCTGGAGATTGTCTCAGGCATCGTACGGGCCGTTCGCGAACGGCCCGTACATCGTCGCGGGGGAGGGTCCGCCGCGGACGCGGGCGGCTGACAGGTCGTTACTACCTGTCACTATCTGTCGCCGCGCGTGGAGGCTGACCACCAGGAATTCGCTGGATCGGTTCCCCTGTTGTGCCACATCCTGTCTATCCTGTCCATCCATGTCTGAAATCACCTGCACCCAGTAGCAGTTTTTCTGACAGGATGAACAGGATGAGCAGGATGACCCCACCCCTCCCCCGAGCCCCGCGAGGGGCTGGGGATTTGTCCCTACCCATCGTACGGGCCGTTCGCGAACGGCCCGTACATCGTCGCGGGGGGGGGTCCGCCGCGGGGCGCGGGTTACCGAGATCCGCCCCGCCCCGACAAGCCACCGGGGGGCATGGAGCCCCTCCATGGCTTGTGAAATTATTCACAGATGTCCGGAACAAGACCTGACCCCCGGCCCTCTTGACAGAAATGAGAACATTTGCCATCGTAGCGAGACGCCGTTGTACCGCGTGGTTGGACCTGACGACTCGTGAGGTGATCATGGGTATTGGCTCGGGCATGATTCTCCCCCCCCCCCCCGCGGCGTAACTCCCACGCCCGAACCCGCTGGCTGTTACGGTCCGCCTACTTGGCGCTCGGCTCGATCGCGGTTGGCCTCCTCTCCTGTGGGGAAGGACCGCCGACCGGCCTGAGCGACCAGACCGGTGAAACTCCCCTTCCCTCCGGGAGAGGTTCCGTCCCAATGTTATCCTTGGACTGCGGCGGAG
>JBGSKF010000050.1:0-6994 GCA_041741375.1 Gemmatimonadales bacterium
ACGCTGGACCGGCCGCACGCGCGGCTGGATCCCGGTCGACACGGTGGCCCTCAATCCACCCAAGCAGGAATCAACCCACGCGGCCGTTCCCGAAGCGGCCGCATGAAGACTCATGCGACAACTACCTTGACATTTACCGCATGTCTCCATCTGCCTTGAGCAGCTATATAATTGGCCATCAATGGTGATTTGTTTAATTATATGCCAGTCATGGCATATTAATGGCAGATGCCATGTTATATGGCCAACGTCGGACGGGGATCTCAACATGGCCAAGGTATCGCAAGCAGCTGTAGAACAAGAACTTGACCTCATAGAAGCCTGGGTGGCCTCCGCATCGGCTCCGGTGAGCCGAGACTGGATCCGGTCCCGCTTCGCGGAGTCGGCAGGGACGGGAACTGACCGACAGAACCCTGCGTCGTCGCCTCGAGGTTCTTGCGGCCGACCAGCGGGTATCCCCGGAGCGCCAGGGACGAGAGGTCCTCTACAAGGCGGGCCCCGCCGCGATCGCCGGAGACCCAGCCGAGGAAGTCGATTACGTCCGAATGTCGCGGTCGGGCGCTCGGGTGCGGGCGCTCGTCCGGCGCCCCGTGATGCACCGCAATCCCGTGGGCTACGACGTCGACATGCTGAGGCGGTATGAGCCTGGGGCCACCTGGTACTTGCCGGAGGAGGACCGATTCCGCCTTCACGAACTCGGTCGGTCGCCCGATCCCGATCACCCGGCCGGGACCTTCGCTCGCGCCATTCTGGAGCGGCTGCTCATCGACCTGTCCTGGTCATCCAGCCACCTGGAGGGCAACACGTACTCACGTCTCGACACCCAGAACCTGATCCAGTACGGCCAGACGGTGGCGGGGGCGGATGCGCTCGAGACCCTCATGGTGTTGAACCACAAACGGGCGATCGAGATGCTGGTCGAAAACGCGGAGACGATCGACTTCAACCTGCACACGCTTCACAACCTGCACGCAGCGCTGTCCGAGGGGCTGCTGAAGAATCCCGAGGATGAGGGCTGCCTTCGCGAGGTGCCAGTGGACATCACCGGCACACCGTACCGGCCACTCGCGATTCCGCAGCAGATCCGGGAGAACTTCGATCTGCTTCTGCTCAAAGCACGCACCATCCCGGACGCCTTTGAGCAGTCGTTCTTCGTCATGGTGCATGTGCCCTACCTGCAGCCCTACATCGACGCGAACAAGCGGGCGTCCCGATTGGCATGCAACATCCCGCTGATCAAGACCAACCTGGTGCCGATGTCCTTTGTCGATGTGCCCCGCCAGGCCTACACGGAGGGCACGCTCGGCGTCTACGAGAACCGGCGAGTGGATCTTTTGCGGGACGTGTTCCTGTGGGCCTACGAGCGGTCGAGCGAGACCTACCGCGTCGTGCGCGACACGATGCAGGCCGACGAATTTCGCCTGAAGTACCGAGAGCAGTTCCGGCGCATGGTGAGCGATTTGATTCGCACCAAGGTCTTGCCCAGCCGCGAAGGGGTCCGCGGGTGGGCCCTGCGCCACGAGATTCCCGAGCAGGATCTCGCGACCTTCGAGGAGAAAGGGCTCACCCTGGTGCTCGCGGTGCGGGAGGACAACGCGGGACGATACAACCTGCTGCCGTCGGAGTTCCGCGCATGGCAGGATACGATCGACGCCCACCGTCAGGCGTTCTGAACTGACCGGATATTGGGAGCTGGGGACTGGGTGTTGGGGACTGGGTATTGGGAATTGGGGACCCAACCCCCAATACCCAACCCCCAACGCCTGTTTCCTTCCATGGGCCCGGCGCGATTCGAACGCGCGACCTCTTGCTCCGGAGGCAAGCGCTCTATCCAGCTGAGCTACGGGCCCGCTTGTGCTTTCGTCTACCGCCCACCGCCTATCGCCTACCGCCTAGTTTTTCCATCGGGGCGCCGGGATTTGAACCCGGGACCTCCTGCTCCCGAAGCAGGCGCGCTAACCGGGCTGCGCTACGCCCCGTCTCTCCAGGACCTGGGACCTGGGACTTAGGACTTAGGACCTAGGTCCTAGGTCCTAGGTCCTAGGTCCTAGGTCCTGGAAGGACCAGGAACCCTTCGCCTTATTGTCCTACGTCCTATTGTCCCTATGTCCTATGTCCTATGTGTCCTATGTCCTATGTCCTATGTCCTACTGTCTTCCTGCCCCGTTCTCCGTCCGTCCCATGCGCCCTGAGGGAGTCGAACCCCCAACCTTCTGATCCGTAGTCAGATACTCTATCCAATTGAGCTAAGGGCGCTCGTCTGTTCGACACCCCCTGATGCCGATGGGCGGTACAAGATTCGAACTTGTGACCTCTACGATGTCAACGTAGCGCTCTAACCAACTGAGCTAACCGCCCCCTGAAAGAACACAGGACCCAGGACCCGGGGACTCGGGCCGTCCGGAACTTGAGTCCTGCGCAAGTCCCGGTGACGAAGTCCCAGGTGCTGAGTCCTTGGGTCCTGGCAATAGCGGGGGTGGGATTTGAACCCACGACCTCCGGGTTATGAGCCCGGCGAGCTACCAGACTGCTCCACCCCGCGCCGATGCTGCTGTCCTGTGGGCCGCCGAGCGGCTCCCGAGAGCGGGAAACGGGACTCGAACCCGCGACCCCAACCTTGGCAAGGTTGTGCTCTACCAACTGAGCTATTCCCGCATTCCTCGAACGGCCCCCATCTTAGTGCCCTCTGCCGTCCTTCGCAACGGGCTCCCGCGGGCCGGCTCGCCCCCGGATCGTTCCCTTCATGGAGGCGAGGGGAATCGAACCCCTGACCTCGTGAATGCCATTCACGCGCTCTCCCAACTGAGCTACGCCCCCATTACTTTGGCCTGCTTCCTGCCAAGCCAAGCAGTGCAAGCTAGCGGCCGGGGCCTGCGATTGTCAAGCACGGCTCGCGAAAAAAGGGACCGGCGCACAACCGAGAAAGAGGGTACCTTCCACCCATGGGTACGACACCCCCTTCCGACGACGGTGTCGGGGTCACGCCGGCTCCCCGGTCACCTCGTTCCTCCCGGGCCAAGCGGATCACCGCCGCCTCCCTCGGCGTGTACGACGCCGATCGGGACATTCTCGATCGCTACCTCCACGAGGTGAGTCGCTCGCCCCTTCTGACCCCGGAGCAGGAGATCGCTCTGGCCCGGCGCGTCCAGGCGGGCGAGGAAGAAGCGATGCAGGAGCTCGTCACCCGCAACCTTCGTTTCGTCATCTCCGTGGCCAAGAAGTACCAGAATCGCGGGCTCGTTCTTCTCGACCTGATCGGCGAGGGAAACCTCGGACTCATGATCGCGGCCAGGAAGTTCGACCCCGACCATGGGGTCAAGTTCATTTCCTACGCCGTCTGGTGGATCCGGCAATCCATTCTCGCCTCCATCGCACGCCAGGGGCGCACCGTGCGCATTCCCCTCAACCGGACCGCCGATCTCTCCCGGATCCTCAAGGCCTCGGAGGCGCTCCGGCAGGAGTTGCAACGGGAACCGACCCCCGAGGAGATCAGTATCCGGGTCAACCTCTCGGTCGACGTGGTCCGGGCGCTCGCAGCCCTCAACACCGCCGAAGTGCGGCTCGATGCCCCCTTGGACCTCGAGGGCGATCAGGCTCTGGTGGATCGCTTCGCCGCCGGGGAGTTTGGCGCCTCGGAGGACGAGGCCTACGAGCGCTTCCTGGCCGATGAAATCGCCGCGGCTCTCGCCACGCTTCCCCCGCGGGATGCCAAGGTGCTCCGTCTCTATTTTGGTCTGGATGGCGGCAAGGAACACACTCTGGAGGAGATCGGGGCGCTGTTCGGAGTGACCCGCGAACGGGTGCGACAGCTCCGGGACCGGGCCCTCAAGCGATTGCGCGAGGGGGAGGCGGGCCAGGCCTTGGCCACCTTCGCCGCCTGAGTCGATCGCCCGCCGCGCTTTACACGGTGGGTCGGCATTCCTAGCTTCCTCCCTGTGACTGACACACTGGTACATCGGGGGTCACCTCCGGTGGCGTTCGTCACCCGGTTCGGCCGGGTGGCGATGGACGCGAGCCGGGCCCTGGCGGACGTGGGGACCTGGGCTCCGCTCCTGCTCTCGCACATGCGGCGGCTGGGCGTCGATTCCATCCCCATCGGGATCTTCCTCGCGGTGTTCACCGGGATCGTGCTGGCCCTCCTCTCCTCCTACATCTTCACCGGCGCTGTCCCCCTCTATTTCGTCGGCGCCCTCGTGGCGAAGACGGTGATGATGGAGCTGGGACCTGTGCTCACCGGCATGGCCCTGGCCGGCCGGGTCGGAGCCAACATCGCCGCGGAACTTGGCACCATGCGGGTCACCGAACAGGTGGATGCACTGGAAACGTTGGCCTACGATCCCTATGCCTACCTGGTGGTTCCGCGGGTGCTGGCCGCCACGCTGATGTTCCCGGTTGTCACCGCCATGGCCATGGCGGTGGGGGTCACGGCGGGATGGATCACGGCGGTGAACCTGCTCGAGCTGTCCACCCCCGAGTTCTTCAAGGGGGCCAAACTGTTCTATCAGTTCAAGGACATCTGGTTCGGGTTGGTGAAGAGCGCCAGTTTCGGAGCGGCCGTGGCCATCATGGGCGCGATGATGGGGCTCCGAACCGCTGGAGGGGCCCAGGGAGTGGGCCGGTCCGCCACCCGTGCCGTGGTGCTCGGCTGCGAGGCGATTCTCGTGCTGGATGCCTTCTGGGCCCTGGTGCTCCTGTGATCGTGTTCGAGGATGTGCACAAGGCGTTTGGGGACCACGAGGTGCTGCGCGGGTTCACCCTCGAGGTTCCCGAAGGGGAAACGACCGTCATCATCGGCGGGAGTGGATCGGGAAAGAGCGTGGCGCTGAAACACATCGTGGGGCTCCTGACGCCGGACCGGGGACGGGTGCAGGTGGACGGACACGACGTGGCGACCCTGGAACGGGAGGAACTCGCGGCGCTGCGCTCCGGGATCGGGTATGTGTTCCAGTTCGCCGCTCTCTTCGACTCGATGACCGTGGCCGACAACATCCGGCTGGGGCTGGCGCGGAGGGGTCTCTCCCCGGAGGAGCGGGAGGCCCGGGTGGGACAGAGTCTCGCCCTGGTCGAGCTCGCGGGGCTCGAGGAGAAGTTCCCGTCGGAGCTGAGCGGCGGGATGCGGAAGCGAGTCGGGATTGCCCGGGCGATCGCCCTCCGGCCCCGCTACATTCTGTACGATGAACCGACCACCGGGCTCGATCCGGTCACCAGCGCCATGATGGATGAACTCATGATCCGGGCCCGTCAGGATGCCGGCGTCACGAGCGTGGTCGTGACCCACGACATGCGCAGTGCCTATGCGGTGGGGGACCGGATCGCCATGTTGCATGAGGGCCGGGTGCGAATGGCCGGCTCCGTGGCGGAGGTGAGGGAGACCTCCGATCCCGTGGTGCGGGACTTCATCGAGGGACGGGTACCGGGGCGCGCGCCTCTTTCGCCGGTGGAGGGCCTGTGAAACGTCAAAACGAATTCGCGGTCGGGCTGTCGGTGCTGGTGGCCGTCGTGCTGGTCGTGGCGGGGGCGATCTGGCTCAGCGAGACGCGGATCGGCGCGGATGAATTGGTCCATGTGGCACGGTTCCGGACCGTCGGTGGTCTCGGCGTGGGAGCCCCCGTGGCCCTCCGGGGGGTAAAGGTCGGGAGGGTGGAAGCCATTCGCCTCGCCGATGGCGACTGGGTGGAGGCGGATCTGCGGGTGGACTTGGGAGTGGAGTTGCCGGTCCAGCCCGCGGTGATTGCGGCCTCGGCCAGCCTCTTCGGGGAGTGGCGCGCCCTGATCGTCCCCCTTGAAACGGCGTCCGACGACCCCGGCGTCCGGGCCGCGCTGGCGGCGGCCGCAGCACCAGGCGATGACCGCTGGCCCGGGGTGACCCTCCCCGATGTGGGGCAGCTGACGGCCGAGGCGAGCCGGATCGCCAGTGACGTCGGACTCATCACGGCCCGGGTCGGCGGCGCCTTCGATTCCACCGCGGTGGCCAATGTGCGGGGAAGCCTGGAGGCCCTGCGCACCGCCGCCGACCGGCTGGCGGAGTTCGCCACCCGGCAGAATGCGAACCTGAACCGGATCACCGACAACGTCGCGGGATCCTCGGATGTTCTGGCTGGAGCCGCGACCCATCTCGACGCCACCCTGGGGCGCGCCGACTCGGCCACCGCCGACGGCCAGTTGACGGACATCATGAACAGCGCCCGGACCACGGGTCGCAATGTCAGTGTCGCGACCGAGGACCTGAAGGAGCTCACCGGCACGATGCGCCGCAACCAGGAGAGCATCGTGCGCATACTCCAGGGACTCGATTCGCTGATGAGTCGGATGGAACGCGGCGAGGGCACTCTGAACCTGCTGGCCACCGATTCCACGCTCTATCGGGAAACCACCCGCACCATCGTGCAGCTTCGCGAGCTGATGTCGGACATTCAGGCCAATCCGCGGAAATATTTCAAGTTTTCGGTGTTCTGATGAGCGGGTATTCCAAGCAACGACCCGAACAGGAGGTCAGCGCCGGAGGCGTGGTCTTCCGGAAATGCGCAGAACGGGGACTGCGCTACCTTCTCATTCGCGACTCCTATGGCCACTGGGGATTTCCCAAGGGGCATCTGGAGGAAGGGGAGACCCCCAGCCAGGCGGCCCTCCGGGAAACAGGGGAGGAGACCGGGCTCGAGTGTCTGACCCTCCACGGTCCCATCCGGGTGATCGACTGGCATTTCCGGTTCCGGGGCCGGTTCATTCACAAGTACTGCCATTTCTTCCTGTTCGAGTCCCCCGAGGGGGAGGCCTGCCCCCAGCGGGCCGAGGGCATCACCGTCTGTCGCTGGTCCTCCCTGGAGGAGGCCATGAGCGAGGTCAGCTACGAGAACGCGCGGGGGGTCCTCACCCGGGCCGGCGAGATGGTGCAGACGTTGTATGCGGTCGGCGAGGGACGTCCCCGGCGGCGGCCCCAGCCGCCGGTCGTTCCCCCCGCCTGACCGTGGCCGCGGTCGCCGCCCTGCTCGACGGG
>JBGSKF010000051.1:0-3465 GCA_041741375.1 Gemmatimonadales bacterium
CTGCGCCAGGCCGGCCCCCGGGTCCGCGGCGTGGGTCTCCAGCAGGGCGTCGATCTCGGGGAGGGGGAGGAAGGTGAAGAACCGGAGGAACCGGCCGACGTCGGCGTCCTCCGTGCCGCGCCAGAACTGCCAGAACCGCCACGGGCTGGTGCGGGCGGGGTCGAGCCACACGTTGCCCGCTTCCGTCTTCCCGAACTTGGTCCCCCGGGCCGTGGTGAGGAGCGGCAGCACAAGGCCGTGCGCCTGGTGCCCCGTGCGACGCCCGATCAGCTCGATCCCGGCGGTGATGTTCCCCCACTGATCGCTGCCGCCCATCTGCAGCTCGCACTCCGCCGTGGTGAAGAGATGATGGAAGTCGTAGGCCTGGACCAGCATGTAGGCGAATTCCGTGAAGGAGATCCCCGCTTCCAGCCGGCTCCGGACCGCCTCCTTCTGGAGCATGTAGCCCAGGGTGAAGTGCTTGCCGGTGTCGCGGAGAAAGTCGAGCAGGGAGAGAGGACGCAGCCAGTCGGCGTTGTTGGTGACCTGCGCTGCCGCCGGGCCCTCGAAATCCAGGAAGCGGGTGAGCTGGTCCCGGAGTGCCCGGGCGTTCGCATCCACCGTGTCGAGGTCGAGCATCGGCCGCTCGGCGCGCTTGCCGCTGGGGTCGCCCACGAGCCCCGTGCCTCCGCCGATCAGCACGATCGGGCGGCCCCCGGACCGCTGCAGCCAGGCGAGGCCCATGACCGGAACCAGGTTCCCCACGTGAAGGGAGCTGGCGGTCGGGTCGAACCCGACGTAGCCCGTGATCGGGCGTCCCGTGGCCAGGCGCTCCGCGAGGCCGTGGGTGGCGTCGTGGACCAGGCCGCGGGCGGTCAGAGTGGTGAGCAGGGTCGGCATGGCGCCAATCGTACACGGACGGTGGAAGGGGAGGCAAGCGGGGGTCCGCTGGAAACCCCGTGGGGGTCCCGCTAGTTTGCGGGCCATGGCGCGACACACTCGAACCCGGACCGCATGGTGGCGGAATCGCACCCTGCTCCGGTGGGGTTTCCTGACGGTCCTGGCCGGGGCGGCCTTCAGTGGAGTGCTCCTCTTCGTGGCCTGGCACCGGGTGTGCGCCAACGGAGCCTGTCCCTCCATCGCCGGGCTCGCCGATTATGACCCGGAGCAGGCATCGAAGGTGTACGCCGCGGACGGCCGGCTGATCAAGGACCTGGGCGAGGAGCGGCGGACGGTCATCTCCCTCGACCAGATGTCGCCGGCGGTGGCGGCGGCGTTCCTGTCGGTCGAGGACAAGCGGTTCTACCGGCACCATGGCATCGACTGGGTCCGGTTTGTCGGCGCGCTCCGCACCGTGGCCTTCGCCGCGGTCGGGATCGGCCGGGTGCAGGGGTTCAGCACGATCACGATGCAGCTGGCCGGGAACCTCTTCCCCGAGCAGATCAACCGGGGGGATCGCCAAGGTTTGCGGGGGATCGCCCGGAAGCTCCGCGAGGCCCGGGTGGCGCGGGAAATCGAACGGACCTACTCGAAGGACCGGATCCTCGAACTCTACCTCAACCAGATCGAACTGGGGAACCGTGCCTTCGGGGTGGAGGCGGCCTCCCTGCGCTACTTCGGCAAGTCGGCCCGCCAGGTCAACGTGGCCGAGGCGGCGATGCTCGCGGCCCTGGCCAAGGGGCCGACACTGTACAACCCTCGCCGCAACCCTCGTTTCGCGATGCAGCGCCGGAACCTCGTCATCAACCTGATGCGCAAGGCCGGACGCCTCTCGCCCGTTTCCGCCGAGGCGTGGAAGGCCTACCCGGTGGCGCTGGCCTCGCGGTCCGATTTCAGCGGTGTCGGCGAGTACTTCGTCGAATATGTGCGGCAGCTCCTCCGACCCCGGTTCGGAGCGGACCTCTACCGGGGAGGATACCGGATCTACACCACGATCGACCTCGACATGCAGCAGGCCGCCGAGCGGGCCCTCGACGCCCAGCTCCAGGCCATCGAGAATGGTGCCCTGGGTCGGTTTCCCCATCCCACCTATCGGGAAATTCTGGCCCAGCAGAATCGCGAGATCGAGGCCGACACCAGTCCCTACCTCCAGGGCCTCATGCTGACCCTCGAGGCCCGCACGGGACAGATCCGCGCCATGGTCGGGGGCCGGGACTGGGAGGGATCGAAGTTCAACCGTGTCACCCAGGCACTCCGCCAGCCGGGATCCACCTTCAAGCCGTTCGTCTATTCCGCCAACCTCCGGGCCGGCTACCCTCTCTCCGAGATCCTCGACGATGCGCCCATCAGCCTCCCCATGCCGGAGGGCCAGGAACATTGGGAGCCCCAGAACTTCGACAACAGGTTTCTGGGGCCCATGACCCTGCGCCAGGGCCTCTTCAATTCCCGGAACACCATTGCCGTGCGTGCCGGGCTGCAGGTCGGAGTCGATGCGGTGCTGGCGGAGGCCAGCCAGTTCGGCATCAGCACCCGGATCGATCCGGTCCCCTCGATCTTCATCGGGTCCGCCACCCTGAGCCCCCTGGAACTCATCGGCGCCTACACCGCCTTCGCCAACATGGGGGTGCGCACCGAACCGGTGGCCATTCTCCGGGTCGAGGATCGCTCCGGAGCCATCGTGTGGGAGCCCGAGTCGCGGGCGGTGACCGTGATGGACTCGGTCCAGGCGTGGCTCATGCTCGACGTGCTGCGCGACGTGGTGCGTCGCGGGACCGCCTACTCCGCCGTGACGGCCCGGGGCTTCACCTACCCCGCCGGCGGAAAGACCGGCACCACCAACGACGGGTTCGATGTCTGGTTCGTCGGGTTCACCGCCGACCTCGTCACCGGGGTCTGGATGGGGTATGACCTTCCGCGGAAGATCATGGCCAATGCCCAGGGGGGACGCCTCGCCGCCCCCGCCTGGACGGCGATGATGCGGGAAGTGTACGAGAAGCGCGCCGCTCCCCCGGAGTGGGTGATGCCCGAGGGGGTGTCCACCCTGATGATCGATGAAAGCACCGGTGAGGTCGCCACCCCCTTCTGCCCGTTGGCGCTGGTGCGCCGCGAGTTCTTCATCCCCGGCACCGAGCCCGGCGTCCCCTGCCGGCGCCACTCTCCCTTCTCCTTCGGCCCCCGCCCGCCCGACAGCACGCACGGGGGAACCGGGGGGGGCAGACACTGATCCCCGGCGATCCCGCCCGGCCGATCCTGCGTCTGGCCGCCGGGTGGCTCCTTCCCGTCCTCACTCCTCCCCTCCGGTCCGGGGCGGTCCTGGTCGGCGCGTCCGGACGGATACTCGCCCTCGGCCCGGAGGCGGCGGTTCCGCATCCCCCCGGGGTGCCCTCCCTCGACCTGCCCCGCGGAATCCTGGCGCCGGGATTCGTCAACACCCACACCCACCTCGAGCTCACCGGGCTCGACGGCCAGGTGGAGGAGGACGACTTCAGCGACTGGATCCGGGCGATCCGGCGCGCCAAGGCGGGCCGCACCCGGGCCGACTCCCGT
>JBGSKF010000052.1:0-6738 GCA_041741375.1 Gemmatimonadales bacterium
CGGCGTCGGCGCCGGGGGCGTCGTCCACGGCCTGGCGGAGGAGGTCGAGGCGCCGGTTGGTTTCGGTCACGCTCTGGACCGCCCCCATCACGCCCCGCTGCAAGGTGGCCGTCTCCCGCTGGAAGGCGAGGAGGGCGGCGCGGTCGGCCGGGGGAAGGCTCGATGTCCCGACCGGCTGGGCCGAGAAGGTCTGGGGGTTGCTCACGGGAGTTTCCACCCCGTTGATCCGCTGCGAGAGGGTGACCTGGTAGGTCCCCGGCATGGCGAGCGGTGCCTGGCCTCCCCCGAATCCACCTCCACCCCCGCCTCCTCCGCCGAATCCTCCTCCTCCGCCACTCCCGGTGACCGGCAATGAGGAGGCGTGCCGCAGGTTCCAGGTCACCCGGTGGAACCCGGCGCTCGTCGGTCCGGTGAGCCGGCGCACCACGTTCCCTTCGCTGTCGCGCACGGTGAGCACCATGCTTGGTGCCTCCTCCTGGTCCTCCGCGCGCAGGGCATCCCAGGTGGGGTAGGGAGTGTCCTCCCCGCGGCGGGCCGCGGCCCGTTCCCGCTGCCGGCGCTGGGCCTCGGTGGACCGCAGTGGAGTGCGGAGATGGTAGGTGAAGGTGGCGCCCAGGTCGGGGTTGTCCGCGGTGAAGACGGCGTCGCCCTGGGAGCCGGGCCTGGTGGAGGCCTGGATGTACATCGGCGCGGTGGGGACCGGAAGGAGGGTGGCCCCGCCCGCGAGGAAGTCCGGAGTCACCGCCCGGAGCGGGGTGTAGTCGTCCAGGACCCAGAAGCCGCGACCGAAGGTGGCGAGGACCAGGTCGTTTTCCCGGCGCTGGATGGCGATGTCGCGCACCGGAATCGGGGGGAGGCCGCTCCGCATCCGGGTCCAGCGTCCCCCGCCGTCGAACGTCACAAACAACCCGAACTCGGTGCCGACGAAGAGAAGATCGGGTCGGACATGATCCTCCGCGATGGTCCAGGCGCTGCCCCTCGCGTCGATGTTGCCGGTGATGGAGGTCCAGGTGCGGCCCCGGTCGGTGCTCTTCAGCACGTACGGAGTGTAGTCTCCCGCCTTCTGGTTGTTGAAGGTGGCATAGACGGTGCCGTCGTCATGTTGTGACGCGATGATGTCGGACACGTAGGTGGTGTCGGGCACGCCGGGAAAGCGGTCCGCGCGGCGCCAGGTCGTGCCTCCGTCCTCCGAGACCTGAATCAGGCCGTCGTCGGTGCCAACGTAGAGAAGTCCCTCGACCCGGGGCGATTCCTCCACCACCACGATGTTGCCGAACTGGCTCGTGGAGGTGTTCTTGGCCACCGCATCGACGCTCCAGACCCGGCCCATCATCTTCAGGGTGTTCCGGTCGAGATTCCGGGTGAGGTCCGCGCTCACGGGCCGCCAGGTGTCGCCCCGGTTGTCGGAACGGAAGAGGCGCTGGGCGGCAAAGTAGAGCCGGGACGGATTGTGGGGACTGATGATGAGGGGCGAGTCCCAGTTCCAGCGGAGTGGGGCGTCGCCCGAGTCGGGCTGGGGCTGGATGTTGATTCGCTCGCCGGTGCGGCGGTCCATGCGCACGAGCACGCCGTGCTGGGATTCACCATAGACGATGTTCGGATCGGTCGGGTCCACCCGGGGCTGGAACCCGTCTCCCCCGGTCACCACGAACCAGTCCTCGTTCCCGATGCCGCGGGCCTCGATGGTGCGCACCGGGCCGCCGAGTGTGGCATTATCCTGGGTGCCGCCGTAGACGTTGTAGAAGGGGAGCGCGTTGTCGAGCGCCACCTTGTAGAACTGGGTGACGGGGAGATTGGCCGTGAACCGCCAAGTGGCTCCGCGATCGAAGCTCTCGTAGAGTCCGCCGTCGTTGCCGGTGATCAGGTGGGTGTGGTCCGTCGGGTCGATCCAGAGCGCGTGGTGATCCACATGCTTGGTACGGGTGGGCGTGCCCACGAAGGTGCGGCCGCTGTCGGCCGTGACCATGAGTCCCACATCCATCGACCAGACCCGCTCGACCTCCACGGGGTCGGGGATGATCTCGTGATAGTAGAATGGCGGACCGGCGTTGTAGCCGCTCATCCGTCTCCAACTGGCTCCCGCGTTGGTGCTCCGGAAAAAGCCGCCGGTGCCGTTGGCTGCTTCGACGATGGCGTAGACCGTGGCGGGGTCCACCGGGGAGACGGCGAGCCCGATCTTGCCGAGGTCCTCGGTGGGGAGACCGGCGGAGAGTTTGGTCCAGGTGGTGCCGCCATCCACCGATTTGTGGACCCCGGAGCCCGGGCCCCCGTCGATGAAGCCCCACTGCCGCCGGAACCGCTGCCAGGTCGAGGCGTAGACCACGTCAGGATTTCGGGGATCGAGGTGCACCTCGTTGGCCCCGGTCCATTCGTTGTCGCCGGCGAGGATCCGGGTCCAGGTGGTTCCTCCATCGGTGGTCTTGTACACGCCCCGGTCGCCGCCGCCCGACCAGAGGGGGCCCTGGGCCGCCACGTACACGGTGGAGGGAGTGTCGGGGTGGATGACGATCCGGCCGATGTGTCCCGAGTTGCTGAGTCCCATATTCTTCCAGGTGCGGCCGCCGTCGGTGGACTTGTAGATCCCGTCGCCGTAGCCCACGCTGCGCTGGCTGTTGTTTTCCCCGGTGCCGGCCCAGATCGTCAGCGGGTCGGTGGGGTCGATGGCCAGGGCTCCGATGGCGTAGGATCCGGCATTGTCGAAGACCGGGGTCCAGGTGGTCCCCGCGTTCACCGTTTTCCAGATCCCGCCCGAGGCGACTCCGACGTACCAGGTCCGGGGCTGGTCGGGGTGAATAACGATGTCGGAGATCCGGCCCGAGGTCGCCGCGGGTCCGAGTTCCCGGAAGCGGAGCCCGGCGAGAGTGGCGGTGGTGATCCCTCCCGAGTCCGAGGGGGTGCGGGTGGGTCGCTGCGCGGGAAGGGTGGTGGCGAGGCCGAGGAGGAGCGGGCAGAGTGTGAGGGCCGGATGGAACCTTCGCATGCGGTGGTCTCCCGGGAGGGCGAGGTGGCGTGGTTGTGGTTGGAGCGGAGAAAGGTAGCGACAGGGAGGATACGCACGGGAGAGGTGTGGCGTTGGACCTCCGCTTGTACCTCGGCTTACATTGTACGCGGGGAAAGTGTTACTCACCTCCACACCGAGTGCCCGATGCCCAAGGCCCCGCAAACCTATGCCAACCACGCCCGATACTATCCCGCGTGGCACTATGTCGTGTTCCCGGTCCTGACCATCAACGTGGTCGTCGAAGCGGTCGGTCTGGTTCGCGGCGGAGTAGACCTGGCCTCGGTCTGGGGAGTGGCCCTGGCGCTGGCGCTTTTCCTGACCGCGTGGACCGCCCGGGTGATGGCGCTCACCGCGCAGAACCGGGTGATCCGGCTGGAGGAGCGGCTCCGGTTGACCCACCTCCTCCCGGCTGATCTGCAGGCGGCGGGGGCGAATCTTCGGCTTCCCCTCCTTATCGCGCTGCGCTTCGCCCCCGATGAGGAAGTCGCGGGATTGGTCCGCCGGATCGACGCCGGGGAACTCACCACCGCCGCCGCGGTCAAGAAGGCCATTGTGCAGTGGCGGCCCGACCACCTGCGCGTCTGATTCTTCACTCGCCCATCTCTGGAAGAGCAAGTGAGGCAAAAAGATTCAACCACAAATACACGAAATCACACGAAAGAGGAAAAGGACGGCCAGGTCACTTTTCGTGGTTTTCGTGCCGCCCTTATCACTTCGAAGGTGAACTCACCATTCCATGGGCGCGGGAAAGACATGCCGTGGTTGTTATCGCCCAATGAATGAATTCAATCGTCATCCCTCTCCTCACCCAACAAAGCCGACCACAAGAGGCACAAAAGACACAAAAACGGGTTACGCGATGGGCTCTTCCGAATTTCATGTGGGTCGGAGCCGGATCCGGAACGACCTCACGGGCATCCCTGGAAGAGCAAGCGACTCAAACAGGTTCAACCACGAAATACACGAAACACACGAAAAACGTGCCCCCCCCTCAACCCCCGTTCGTGCCCTTTCGTGGTTCATCCTGGTACCGCCGGATTGGTTTCCATTCTTCGTGTTTTCGCAGGTCCGAAGAGCCGACAATGGATTCCCGCGTGTGCGGGAATGACAAGCATCGGCTGCTCCTTGATGTCCTACTGTCCTATGCCCTATGTCCTACCGCCTACCGCCTACCGCCTGTGACCCCTACACCCTATTCCCCATTCCCTACTCCCTGCCCCTCCCAGGCCGATACTCCCGCTCCACGTGGCCCGCGAGCTGATTCGGATAGAAATACACCTCGCGCAGGTCCCCGCTCGCGTACCGTTCCGCCTGGTCGTTGAAATGAGGTGACGCGGGATCCCCGCTCTGGCCCCCCGCCGACACCGCCCGGGCTCGCACGCTGTCGCCGAACTCCACCACCGCCACGAAGCTGTTGCCGCTCGTGCCGTAGATCTTCTTCGACCCGTTGGAGGACCGGGCCCCGAACGAGGCGAGCGAGCCCCACCGCGCCGAGGTGAAGGGAACCGGGATGCTCGGCGCGTTGTCGTCGAAGGGATGCACGATGTCGCCGGTGAGGCGCTGGAACCGGTTGATGTCGCCCCAGGGAGTCTGCCAGGTACCGAAGTCGCTCTCCAGTTTCTCGATCACGGCGGTGAGCGCCTCCAGCCGGTCCGACGCGGAGACCCGTGAGGCCATGTAGTCGTAGATGTTCATTCCGGCACGGCGCGCGGCCTGGCCCGATCGGCGCATCAGTTCCTCCCCCCAGAACACGGCCAACGTGGTCGGCACAGATGCGGCGGACCAGCGAAGGTCCCACTCGCGAAGGAGTGCCATCGGTTCCGCCAGGCGGGCCTTGAGGGGCGCGGAAGCCGGGAGGGCATCCCACGCGCGGATGAGGGTGGGGAGGAGCGGCTCGAAGGCCGGGAGGTGGCTGTCGAACGCGGCGTCGCGCAGTGTCTCCAGTGTGAAGTCAGTCCGCCCCTGCAGCACGCGGATGGCATGAACTCCGCGGGGGTTCTCCCCGCCCCGATCGACATACGAGGGATAGTCGGTCGCCTTGGGGCTCAAGGGGCCGGAGGCGGACCACGGCGCGTTGTTGGTGTTCTGGATCCAGCCATTGGCCGGGTTGATCACATTGGGTGACTGGTCGACCGCGAGGAGGTCGCCCCATTCGGTGGCGGGATCGCTCCCATCCACCGGCCGAACCCAGTCGAAGCGGGTATCGCGCCGGGGAATGAAGTTGGCGTGGAAATAGGCGATGTTCCCCTCGGCGTCGGCGAAGACGGTGTTGTTGGAGCTGTTGGTGTGAAGCTGCATCGTCTCGATGAACTCGGCGAGGTTCCGCGCCTTGGTGCGGCTCCAGGATTGGGTGAGTGCCTTGACCGGCTCCTCCATCAGGTGCACCGCGATCCATTTCCCGTCCGCGGCACGCACGATGGGGCCGTGATGCGTCCGGTACACGGTGACCTCGCGGTGGGCCATGCCGGTGTCGGTGCGGAAGGGAAGAGTAATTTGGGAGACGGTGACCGGCCGGCTCTCGGTGCCGTACCGGTAGAAGAGGGAGTCGTTCCGCTCCTCGATTGTCTCGGCGTACTCGTCGATCTGGTCCACGCTGCTCGAGGTGTGCATCCACCCGGCGCGCTCATTGAATCCCTGGTAGATGAAGAACTGGCCCCAGGTGATGGCCCCGTACGCGTTCAGCCCCTCGTCGCTCGTCATCTGCGCCTCGGCGCGGAAGAAAAAGGACGTGTGAGGGTTGATCCAGAGAAGGGCGTGGCCCGAGGCGCTGTTGGCTGGGGCGATGGCGAACCCGTTGGACCCCGACGGTTCCGGCGGAAGCCCGTCACCCAGGGCCTCCGCCGACAGGGCCCGGTTGTTAACAGGACCGTCATGCCCGCGAAAGCGGGCATCCATGTTCGAGGCACTCTGCGGGTTCCCGTAAAACGCCTCCAGCTCCCGAAGGTTGATCGTCTCGATGTCCCCTCCGATGCTCCCCTCGCTGAAAGTGAGCGCCATCCACGGCTCGAAGCGGGTAAGGACCCTGGGCGTCACCTTCGGGTGGGTATGCAGGTAGTAGTTGAGCCCATCCGCCCAGGCGTCCATCAGGGTGCGGAGCCACTCGGGACTCGAGGCGTACTGCGCCCGCATGCTGTCGGGGTGGATGAAGAGCTTCATCCGGAGGTCCCTCCAGATCGCCTCCTCTCCCTCCGCCTCGGCGAGCCGGCCCATCGCATTCAGGAAGTTGGTCTCCACGCGGTTGAAGTCATCCTCGGCCTGGGCGTAGATGAGGCCGAAGACGGCGTCGGCATCGGTGGTGCCCCTTACATGGGCGATCCCCCAGTCGTCCCGGGTGATGGTGACGTTTTGGGCCTGCTGTTCCCAGCGGGCGAGGTCGGGGTCGGTCGGTGCGCAGGCGGCCGTGAGGAGCAGCAAAAGGGCGAGCTTCTTCATGGAGGTCCACCAAATGTGGAGGAGGATGAGGGTGCCCCGGTATTGTAGCACCTGCGGGGTCCGTGGGCCACATGTCCGTCACCTGGGGGTGATCTTTTTCCCGTGGGTGCGTTGCTTGCGACGCCCAGGCCGAACCGACCTCCCCATGCCGACTGAATCCCATCCCGTGGAGGCCGAGCATCTCTGCCTCTCTGACAACCATCCGACACAACAACAAAGTGCTTGACACAGGCTGGTTTTTTTCGTACTGTGAAATCGTACAGTTTTGGAGGAGATGATGAGCCAAGTTTTGAAGTACCCCCCCC
>JBGSKF010000053.1:0-2434 GCA_041741375.1 Gemmatimonadales bacterium
CTGTTCCACCGCCCGCCGGGCCCGCTGCTGCCAGACCGACAGAGGCCACCCCGACAGGAGCGCGACCTCGATGGCCCGCAGGGCGCGCTGCCGGCCGCCCCCGGCAAATCCGGAATCCAGACGAGCCGCCCACCGCACCAGCTCGGCGTCGGGGAGGCCACTCAGATACCCCTCCATCGATCGTCGTGTGGCGGGATCCATCCCCGGTTCGAGGAAGAGGCCCTCGGCCAGGGCCCGGATGTAGAAGCCGGTCCCTCCCACCACCACCGCACGATTCCCCCGCTCATGAATTCCGGACAGGACCGCGCCGGCATCGGTTGCGAACCGCCCGGCACTGTAGCGCTGTCCCGGCTCCGTCATGTCGAGGAGATGGTGGGGAACCCGCGCGCGCTCGCGGCGGGTCGGCTTGGCGGTACCAATGTCCAGTCGGCGGTAGATCTGGCGGGAGTCGGCGGAGATCACTTCGAGCGGCCAGTGAGCCGACAGGGCCAGGGCCACCGCGGTCTTCCCCACGGCGGTGGGCCCGACCAGCACCGGCACCCTAGCGTCGGCCAAATCGCCGCTCCAGTTCGTCCCGGGGCAACTGCACGATGGTGGATCGCCCGTGCACGTCATGCGCCGGAAGCGGCGTGACGAACACGGCATGCAGGAGTTCCCGCATCTCCGTCTCGCCGAGGCGCTGTCCCGCCTTCACCGCGGCCCGGCAGGCATAGCTCGCGGCGAATCGCTCCAGGTGGTTGGCCCAGCCGCCGAACCGTCCCCGGGCCAGGTCCGCCACGAGATCGCGAAAGCAGGCCACCGCATCGAAGCGCGGATGGGGCGTCGGCACCCCCTGGAGCACGACCTCCCGTCCTCCGAACGGCTCCACCAGGAAACCGACTCGTTCCAACTGCCTCCGGGACGACTCCACCACCTCCAGTTCCTCATCGGTCAGGGACACCGTGACCGGAAGGAGCAGTCGTTGCGACGGGGCGTCCTGGCCGCCGAGCTGTTCCATGATGCGCTGGAAGAGCACGCGCTCATGGGCAGCGTGCTGGTCGACGAACACCAGCCCGTCTCCCTCCTCGAACACGATGTAGGTGTCGAACAGTTGCCAGAGGGGTGCGGCAAAACTGCGCAAGGGAGGGGCCTCCTCCTCCCCGTCACCGGCAGTCCGGCGCTCCAGCACCCCCCGCTCTCCGAAGAGATCCGTCACCAGGCCCAGCGCCTGATCCGCCGCTCCCTCGGGCAGGACGCCTCCGCCATCCTCCCGGGCACCTCCCCCCGTCCACCGCGCGGGGGCCGAACCGGGAGAACGCAGGGGAGCGGCACTGGCCCACTGGCCGAGCGCCATGCGCACTCCTTCCTCCAGGACCCGTTCCACCGCCAGACGCTCGCGAAAGCGCACCTCAAGCTTGGCGGGATGCACATTGACATCCACCTCGCCGCCACCGGTCTCGAGGTGGAGGAAGAGACTCGGGCGATCGCCGGGGGCAATGGCGGACCGATACCCCGCCTCGGCCGCGCGCACCAGGAAGGTGTCACGGAACGGGCGGCCGTTCACGAAGAGTTGGGTGCGGCGGCCGGTGGGCTGCGCATCGGCGGGTCGCTGGATGTACCCGTGCACCCGGAAGGCGCCAATGGCGTACTCCACGGGGAGCATGGTGTCCGCGAGCTCCCGTCCCCAGACCGCGCGAAGCCGGTCCTCGGCACTCTGCCCCGCGGGAACCTGGAGGCGTTCCCGCCCCTCCATGGTGAGCGTGAAGCCGACTTCGGGATGGGCCAGGGCCAGTGTGGCGATCGCGTCCCAGGTCATGCGGGATTCACTGGACACGGACCGCAGAAACTTGCGCCGGGCCGGGGTATTGAAGAAGAGTCCCCGCACCGTGACGGTCGTTCCCGGCTGCCGGGCCGCGTCCCCCACATGATCGATGCGTCCCCCGGTGACCCGGATCTCCGTGCCCGGTCCGTCGCCCGTGGCGGTGACCAGGACAAAGCGGGACACCGAGGCGATGGCGGGCAGCGCCTCACCCCGAAAGCCGAAGCTGGTCACCCCCACCAGGTCGGCGGCCGTCGCGATCTTGCTCGTGGCGTGACGATCCAGGGCCAGAACCGCATCCTCCCGTTCCATGCCATGCCCGTCGTCACTCACCTCGATCAGCGTCTTCCCACCCCCTTCCACCGTGACGCGGACGTACCGGGCCCGGGCATCGATCGCGTTCTCGACCAGCTCCCGCACCGCGGAGGCGGGACGTTCCACCACCTCGCCCGCGGCGATCTGGTCTGCCACCACATCGGGGAGGATCCGCACGTGCGGGAGATTGCCGGAGGTCATGGACGCAATCTAGCGCGACCCGGTTCGGACCAGCGCCAGGTCGGCGTCGGCGATCCAGCTCGGTCGCCCACCCGGCAGACGGACCCGTACCCAGCCGCCCGACCTGGCCTCGACGCGCAC